>JBELAB010000049.1:0-12111 GCA_049509275.1 Syntrophobacteraceae bacterium
TAAAACGAGTACCCATATTCACCCCGGCAGCGCCAAGGGCAAGAGCGGCCATCATAGATTTTCCATCGCATATTCCTCCTCCTGCGATGATCGGTTTTTTGACTGAATCTGCGACTAGTGGTATCATGACCATTGACGATATAGCAGCTATACCAGGGTGTCCACCACATTCACCACCGACTACCCCTATTGCATCAACGCCTAATTTGTCTGCTTTAATCGCATCTTTTAGGCGTGCACATTTATGAATGTGAGTCATGCCGCCATCCACGATCATATTCCTGTATGGCTCAGGACTTCGACCTGATGTTTCAATAATATGTATTCCCATATCGATAAGTATTAGGATCTGTTCTTTAATGATTTCGGGAGTTGCCGGAGGGAATAGTGATATGTTCACGCCAAAGGGACGATTTGTAAGTTCTTTAGTTCGCGCAATCTCTTTTGCAAGTTCGCCTTTATTCGGAAAAGTTGCAGCCGCTATACAGGCCAAGCCACCGGAATTAGCCACTGCTGCGACCAGTTCAGCCCGAGATAGCCACTGCAAAGTTCCACACTGAATCGGATAATCGATACCAAACATTTCCGTCATGCCGGTCTTTAACATATTGTACTCCTTATGTGTTTAACCCGAATAATGCGTAAATCCCTGTTTGAACATTCTTTGGCGCGAATGTAGCACAAGAACGGCAAAAAGAACAGAATTTGACTCCTCGATGGCAATATACCGGGAAGAATCTGCCCCGATTTGGCGGTGCGGGTTTTATCCTCCGGTTCTTTGCAAAAGCAGGTTGAGCCAACATTTGGACACGTTGAGCGTCCTTGATCGGCGCAACTGGGACTACACCCCGGCCCATATTGACACTGACCCCCTATGGTGATAGATAAAAGCGCCTTTTCGATATTGCAGCAACTAAGTTAGGGGATGCCATGACGAGAATCGCTTTTGAATCCTTGAAACAAACAGCTATTTTCCATAATCCGCTGAAGGATGGCAATCTGGACAAGCAGGAGATCGAAGTACGCCTGGACCCTCTCACAGGACATCAGAGCATCTTCAATGCCGGACTGGAAGGGAAAACCTCGATGCTTTTCCCCGAAACCGACTACGACTACCTGGAGATGCAGGCTGAGCGAACAAGGGGCCAGTGTTTTCTCTGCGATGGCAAATGGCAAAAGACCACTCCGCGATACGATTCCAAATTAGTAAGGGAAGGGCGAATGATGCAGGGGGAAGCAGTCCTTTTTCCGAACCTTTTCCCACTCGCTGCCTACCACGCCGTGGTCATGCTCGGCAACAAGCACTTTCGTCCTCTCAATGATCTTCCCGCTTCCCTGCTCAGGGACGCTCTTTCGGTGTCGGTAAAATTCATGCATCTCTGTCACGAAGCAGACAAGGACATGAAGCACTTCACCATAAACGGGAACTATCTTTTGCCTGCGGGCGCCAGCGTGTTTCATCCACATCTCCAGATCCTCGGGTCTCCATTCCCCGGCTCTCACGAACGGCTCCTTCACAAGCTCAGTCGTGAGTACTATCGAGAACACGGTTCGTGCTACTGGCTGGACCTTGCCGAGACAGAAAAACAAACGGGGAAGCGGTGGCTTGGAGAAATCGGAGAAAGCAGTTGGTTTACAGCCTACTCTCCTATGGGAACCCACGAAGTCAACGCTGTGTGGCGCAAGGCAAGTCATTTTTTGGAATGGGACGAAGGCGACGTGAATGCGATGGCCGAAGGCCTTTCCCGCGTCTTGACTGCGTATCACGCCATGAAGTGTTCGACTTTCAACTTCTCCTGTTTCTGTGCCCCAATGGACGGTGAGCATCCTGAGTTCCGCTGCTTTTTGCGCCTCATCAATCGCCAGAATATGGCAGCCAACTACCGAACAGATGATTTCTACCTTCAGAAGTTGCTGAAGAATGAAATAGTGGTTCAGCTTCCGGAGCGTCTCGCCACCCTCGTTCGAGTCCGTTTTGGGTAAGGGAAACCTTGACCGGGCAAAAACTCCTGGAGACCTTCGCTTGGGAGCATACCCTGAATAGGGGGCCTCCGTTATGGGTTGACAATTTACAATCACATAACGGAGGCTAAAAGGTCCAATCCATCGATATCAGTGGATAAAAGGGTTAGCAAGACTCCTTTGTCGTGATGCTCCCCAATGTCACTTACCGTAGTCGTACACCCCTTTTCCTGTCTTTCGCCCGTAGCGTCCGGCCCTAACCAGTTTAACAAGAAGAGGGGCCGGTCTGTACTTGTCGCCCAGTTCCTTGTGCAGCCCCTCTACGACTCGCAGAAGCGTCTCCATCCCCACAAGGTCGGAGAGGGCCAACGGCCCGATGGGATGATTGCAGCCCAAAACCATCCCCTTGTCGATGTCTTCAGCGCTGGCGATTCCTTCTCCAAGCACATAAAAAGCTTCATTGAGCATTGTGCACAGGACCCTGTTGACGGCGAAAGCAGGCGCCTCGTTCACGACGATGACCTCCTTGCCAAGACTTTTTCCCCATTCCTGTGCGATCGCCAAAGTCTCGTCCGATGTCTCATAACCCCGGATGATCTCCAGAAGCTTCATCACGGGGACCGGGTTGAAGAAATGGGTTCCGATAAATTTCCCGGGACGCGTGGTCACTGCCGCGAGCTCCGTAATGCTTAGCCCTGAAGTGTTCGTAAAGAAAAGACATTCAGGCTTTACGGTCTTTTCCAATTCCGCATAAACCTTTTTCTTAACATCCATGACTTCAAGGACTACCTCAACAATGACGTCTGCGTCGGCGGCAGCCGCCTTCAAATCCAGCGTGGGTTTGATTCTGCCGAGGATGGCATCCATGTCGGCCTGTGTCCTCTTTGCCTTCTCCACATCGCGGGCCAGGTTCTTCCTGATGGTGTTCATGCCGCCATCAATGAAGCGCTGCTCGATGTCCCGTATAGCCACCTCGTAGCCTGCCTGAGCACAGACCTGCGCGATACCATTGCCCATCAAACCCGCTCCCAGTACGCATATCTTCTTGATTTCCATAAATAAAAACCTCCACTTTTTTATCGGCGCAAGAAATCGCCTTGATTTAATATTTGGTTTTCCTTTTTCAAACTCTCTGGATCAACACCGAAGTCCCCATGCCTCCGCCGGCGCATAGTGAGGCCATCCCAATTTCAACATCTCTCCTGGCCATCTCGTAAACAAGCGTAACGACAAGACGGCTGCCAGTGGCGCCTACGGGATGCCCCAAACCGCACCCGCTTCCGTTGACATTTGCAAGACTCCGATCGAATCCAATACCCCGCTCGCAGGCAATGTATTGCGCCGCAAAAGCCTCGTTTAATTCGATCAACCCTACGTCGGACAGGGAATATTTGCTCTTTTGAAATAGTTTTTTTGTCGCCGGAATGGGGCCTTCGCCCATGTAGTTCGGTTCAACTCCGGCAACGGCGTAATCGACGAATTTCCCCAGCGCTTTTAGACCGAGCGCCTTCGCTTTTTCTGCGGACATGACGACCATGGCTGCCGCACCGTCATTGATACCCGATGCACTCGCAGCGGTGACAATGCCGTCTTTACTGAATACCGGTTTCAATTTAGCGATCTCTTCCCGGGTCAGATCAAAACGTATATGCTCGTCCTGGCTCACCATCTTGGGTTCTCCCCTTTTCTGCGGGACTGGAACCGGAACAAGCTCATCTTTGAATTTGCCCTCTTTGACAGCTTTTTCTGCGTTGTTATGGCTTCTAAGAGCGATGCTGTCGCTTTCATCCCGAGTGATCCCCCATTTTTTTGCAATAAGCTCTGCGGTTTCACCCATGATAATGTCGCCGCCGGAATACAGCATGCTCCAGATCGAGTCTTCCATGGCCTTGTGCATCAGTCGGGCGCCCCACCGTGTGTCCCTGGAGACATAAGGAGCTGTACTGTAGCTCTCCACACCTCCGCAGAGAACAACGTCGGCCTCTCCCCATTTGACCATCAGGGATGCGTTGATGAAGGCCTGCAGTGACGAGTTGCACTGTCTTTGCACTGTATAGGCCGGGACCTCGATAGGGATTCCTGCCTTTAATGCTCCGCACCTCGCAATGTTCGGTTCATCAAAATCCTGAATACAGCATCCCCAGATGACGTCTTCGATAGATGCGCTCTCAATGCCGGTTCTCCGGATGGCCTCTTTCATCACAACTGCCGAGAGGTCTCCTGCCTTTACATCCTTAAAACTTCCGCCGAAATCACAAATCGGCGTTCTGACGGCGCTGACGATAACTGCGTTATTAGAATCCATTTCAGTATGCACTCCTCGATTTGAATTTTTCCCGCACGGTAAGCTGCATGAAAATGACCTGCCGCCATAGTTCCGTGTTACCTTCCAACCTCTTGCCTTTTTTATCAGTGTTCTTTTTTATTTCCCTCCTTCCGTTTTCATTTACCGCTGGCCCTTATCGAACCGATGTTGCTGCCATATCTATTTCCCGGACAGATAGCCTCTATCCCGCTCGACACCCCCTAAATCGCCGTTGCCCGGTATTTTGAAGCATCGTCTATCCAGTAAGAAAGAGTACAGAAATTAGATGGGCTGCTCAGGCGCAAGATCCTGGACCAATATCCCCTTTTTGTGCAACACGGCAATTTCTTCACCGGTTAAACCAATGATTGCGGTTAATATCTCTTCATTGTGTTCACCCAGGAGCGGCGCTGGACCCTGGATGGCAGGCCGCGGGTCCGTCATCTTTCCCGCAAAGGCGCTGGCCACACTGACCTTGCCCGCCTTGGGCTGCTCAATATCAACGACGGTCTCCCGGAGCCGATAATGGACATTCTGCCGAACCTCTTTATGGGTCACGCTCGGGCCACAAGGCACAAAGGCTTCATCACTTATCAACCGGACAATGTCGTCCCGTTTTTTATCTTTTCCCCATGCGTTGAGAAGAGGGATCATGTGAGTAGAACGGTTTTGCCCCCTGTCCTGGTTCGTTGCCCATCCTTGGGCCTCCTGCAATTCGGGTTTTCCGATGGCCCGTGCGACCCTTCCCCACATTTCATTTGTGCCGCAACCCATGGCGTAGGCGCCGTCGCTCGCCTGAAAAACGCCGTAAGGGCCGACGACGGTATGGTGCCCGCCGGTTCTCTGACGCGTGACATTGGCCATCGTAGCAAACGCAAGGACATTTTCAGTGACGGATATGTTCTTGTCTGAAAGGGAAACATCCACATACTGTCCATGGCCCTTAAGCACCTTGTGCAGATACGCGCATAAAAGCCCCCAGGCAAGCTCCGCTCCGCCGATGTGTTCGGATAGAGCGATCCCCAGCGGTTCAGGCGGGCCGTCAGGCATGCCGTTTGCGGAGGTGTGTCCCCCCATGGCTTCCGCGACGATGTCGTTGCCTGTATATTGTGATAAGGGACCCGTTCTCCCGTAGCAGGAAACGGACCCATAGACAATGGACGGATTGACCTCTTTGAGGCTTTTATAATCAAGGCCTAAAGACTTTACTTCACCGGGCTCCAGATTCTCTATGAAGATGTCGCATTTTGCGGCCAACTCCTTAATGATCTCCTTCGCCTTTTTCTCGCCGAGGTCGAGGGCAATGCCCCTCTTGCCTCGGTTGTAACTGATAAAATAGGCGGACTCCCCGTTCGTGAAGGGGCCCAGCTTCCTCGTGTAATCACCATCGCGGTCTTCGACCTTGATCACGTCGGCGCCCAGATCGGACAAGATGGCGCCGCAGTAAGGTCCCGCCAGACCTTCGCATAATTCCAGAACCTGGATACCGACCAGTGGTCCCTGTGCATAGAGTTTCATTACTGTCTCCCTCTTTTCGAAGATGTTACCGGGGTTGCTACGAGCGCGCTTGTCTAAGAATGCGTTGTACTTTTCTCTTTTGCTTTGGCCCTGGCGACATCAACGTTGTAGGCATACTCCAGATCGAGGTTGTCCACGATGACCAGATCTTCGTAGAGTTTATCGATAGTCATGTCCGAATAACCGAGGTATTTTTTCAGAATGTACCGGTTATGCTCGCCCATGAGCGGCGCTGCGCCTTGCACCATTCCCGGAGAACGTGAAAGTTTGCTGACAACGCCGTTGATCTCGAAGGTCCCCGCCCTCGGTTGTTCGATGGGAACCAGCATCTTTCGGGCATGGAAATGGGGATGTTTGGCGTATGCGGTGTTCGTCAAGATGGGTCCGGCGGGTACGGTGTGTTCATCCCGGAGGATCCTGACGCATTGCTCGACCGTTCTTTCGCTGCACCACTTTTCCACGATGCCTTCGATTTTCGAACGGTTCTGAAGCCGGTGATGGTTGGTGTCAAACTTCGGGTCCCGCGCCAGCTCGGGCCTTCCTATTGCTTCACACAAACGGGTAAAACGCTTGTCATTATCGACGCCGATTACGAAATAATCGTCTTTGGCCTTGAAAACACCGTAGGGCGAAATGGACAGGCGGCGAAGTCCGTTCCGGCACGGTGCAGGAACATCATCGGCCGCCATGCTGACCATGCAGATAAGGTTTTCATTGCTGGCGATCATGGTGTCCGTCAGCGCTATATCGATCCATTGCCCCCTCCCGGTTTTCACCCGCTGGATCAGGGCGGCGACAATGGCAACGGCCTCGTGGGTCCCCGTGTTCAAATCGGACCATGAGACATCCAGCCCGTGGGGGGAAAGATCGGGAAATCCGTTCATCCACTGGTGTCCCGATTCCGCCTGGGCGATGACATCATAGGCCAGGCGTGGACTGTAAGGACCGGGCGCCGGTGCGTACCGGTCAAAATTGCCGAAACCGGACACGGAGGCGTAGACGATCCCCGGATTGATCTCCCGGATGGCATCATAACCCAGACCCCTCTTGTTCATGATTCCCGGCCGCCAGTTCTCAATCAGAATGTCGGATATCTTTGCCAATTCTTTGCAAATCTCTACGGCCTTTGGACTGGTTAAATCCATGCAAAGCCCATATTTCCCACGGTTCTGGGTAATGTAATATCCGGCTTCCCCTTCCTTGAGAGGTCCGTACCCGCGGCTGCTGTCGCCATAGGACGCCTCAACCTTGATCACCTCCGCTCCCATGTCGCTCAACATTGTTCCCAGATAGGGGGAGGCTAGAACCTGAGAAAGATCCAGAACCCGAAATCCGGCGAGTGGGCCCCGGGGTGGGAAAATTCTTTTCTTTTTTAGAATTTCCCTGTTCGTCTTCTGTGTTGTTTCCGACATTTCTGAACTCCTCCTGTTTTAATCAGTTAAGTCCTCAATAATATGCCGTTTTCGCTCTGGAATTTCTGTTGGGTGTGTCTGTCTCTGAGTCTGTGTGAATCGCGGGTTGGCTGGCAAGAAAATTGATTCTGAATAAAAATTTGCGCAGAATCAGTTCCCGGATTAATATCATTGTACACTTGAAACGACACAGGCGGTCTGGTGGGCATGGTATTGGCTTACTCCGTTATTTCCTTAGCAAACTGGATTGCCTCAAGAAACTTGCCGTTTTTGGCTCGGCCGGATCTCTGCAATCTGAACAGTGCAATTTTCTTCTTTCTAGTCGGAATAAGGCGTAATTATGGAATGTTTAACTCCTTGGCCTCTGCGATTATACTCGTAATTTGCCCGTACAACCATTTTTGTGACCGATTATCAATGATCCGGTCGTCATGGTCCGATCTTCCTGGCACGGTAGAACCAAAGCCGCACTATCAGGACATTAGGCCTCCTGGAGTGACGGCGTAAAAGATTATGCTCTTGAGTTCAAATCGTTTTTGTATCTAAACTGATAACTGGTGGTGAGTAATAAGTCTACTTATCTAAATATAATTCGCGGAATCATCAAAGCGACTGTAATCGATAGCTTTTCTTAAACATACAGAAACATACAGAAAAATGCTATTAGTGTCAATGGAGATTTTTGAGGAATTAACTGGAATACAGGCAAAGTGTCACTCTAAGGCCGGAAAATAGTCAAGAAACTGTTAAAATGAGCTATGAGCTCTGAGGAAGGAGTGAAGCTAATGGAATTCATTGATCTAAGCGTCGCCATTGAACACAATACCCCATCTGATCCTCCTTCCATGCCGACGGAGATTGACTACTTGGATCATGTCCAAGGTGCGCAACACATGAAAGCGTTTTTTCCCGGAATCAGCGATGCCGACCTTCCCAAAGGCCTTGGCTGGTCTATAGAGTATTTGAAGCTCACGACCCACAGTGGAACTCATTTAGACGCCCCATGGCATTTCCATCCGACGATGAACAACGGGGAACCGGCCCGTACTATCGATCAGGTGCCTTTGGAATGGTGCCTGTCCGATGGCGTCAGCATTCGTTTCGACGATAAGCCGAATGGTTATAAAGTAACCGGCAAGGATATGGAGCAGGCTTTTGAAAAAATAGGATATCGGCTGAAGCCTTTGGATATTGTGCTGGTTTGCTCAGGCGCCGCCGGCTATTGGGGAACTGCCGAGTACCTTATTCGCGGTTGCGGCATGGGCCGGGAGGCTACTCTTTGGTTACTGGACAGGGGCGTAAAAATCGTGGGAACCGATGCCTGGAGCTGGGACCGGCCCCTTTCTCTGATTGCTGAAGAATATTCTAAAACCAAGGATGCATCCCTTATCTGGGAGGGTCATTTCGCCGGTATTGAAAAGGAATATTATCATATGGAAAAAATGACCAACATTGACAAGCTCCCGCCCTATGGATTTAAAGTGGCATGCTTTCCAATTAAGATTAAAGCGGCAAGTGCGGGCTGGGTCAGGCCCATTGCCATAATTCCTTGAAATGGTGTTCCAGATGATTTTGGGTGTCCCGGAGGGACATGAGATGCTGTGGTGAACGGGATTTTAAATTACCGGCCTTGCGCCGCACACGAGGAGAAAACAATTGGGTCATGAGGCTGCTCAGGCGGCGCCCCGCGCCCCGCGCATAGATTTCCACGTACACGCAAGCCCTTCGCTGTTCCAATTCTCCCATTCCTGGATGACCGACTGGATGAGGCAGTCCAGTCCGGAAGGGTTCGAAGAATTTTGCGACAACTACGCCGACCCAGGCCGATTCGAAGATTTGCTGACTCTGGAGGGCGTGGACTTTGCCTGTGTGCTCGCAGAATTAAATGAGATGACAACCGGAATTTGCACTAACGAGCAGGTAAGGGATTTTTGCAGGGGCCGCCCAAGGCTCATCCCGTTCTGCGATGTCAATCCATATCTTTTCGCAAGGCCGGCGGACCAATTGAAGCGGCTGGTCAACGAGGATGGGTTTCGGGGGCTAAAGCTCTATCCGACCTATCAGCAATACTTCCTGAACGATTCCCGAATCTACCCCATTTACGGGACGGCACAGGACCTGGGTATCCCTGTTTTGATACACACGGGGTCATCTATTTTCCCGGGTACGCGCCTTAAATACGGCGACCCGTTGCATCTGGACGACGTAGCGGTGGATTTTCCCGATCTCAAGCTTGTTATGGCCCATTCGGGCAGGGGGTTTTGGTACGACAGGGCTTTTTTCATGTCGAGGCTGCATAAAAATGTGTACATGGAAATATCCGGACTGCCGCCATCCAGGCTTATGGAGTATTTCCCGGACCTCGGCCGCAATGCCGATAAAGTGATCTTTGGCAGCGATTGGCCCGGGATGCCTCACATCAAGCGCAATATGGAGGCTGTTGCAGCATTGCCCTTGCCGCCTGAAGCGGCTGAAAAAATCCTCGGCGGCAATGCCGCCCGATTGTTGGGCCTTAATTCCTAATCGATATCTTCCGGATGTTATTCCCGTGGGATTTCAATCTATTCGTATTACTTTGACTCGATGGCCGACCCAATCCGGAGGCAGGTAAATCCTGCCGCTGTTTCCGCTGAGCTTGACCTGTTTCTCAAGCATCTCTTCGCCGAAGACTTCGAACCTGACCATATTGCGATCAGCCTCGGTAAGGTTGTGCGGGTCGCGCGCCGCTTCGATAGGGGTGTTTTCTCTATTTGTTTCCATCGGCTCTTTTACCTGCCTCAGTGACAGCTCCTCGTATGATAGACTTATACTAAGTTGCGATCAAGTTGAAGCAACCGAAAAGAGCGGGGAAGTGACTTCCCCGCACCCCATATAGAGCAGTGAAGCTGCGAGGGGGTTCGGGGGGCAAAGCTCCCCGAGCTTTTCAGCTTTTTTTGGTGCTCACTTGAACGCAATTTCGTATTACAAATATCACTTAATTAAAAAAAACGCGCATCATGCAAAAATAAATACCAGATAGTGTTGCATGTGCATATCGCTATGTTGCTATCATCTGGATTCAATCTGGGTATGTATCCAATAGAATCACTCTGGAACAACAGCGGGGGGCGTCTTCTGGAATCTTTTTATCAAAAGATCCCTCAGTAGGAACTGCCTTTAGCCGGAATACGGATACTTCATTATTTTGTTTGCCGCTCCAGACAAACCGAGCCTATGGTTCCAAGCTGGCTCTGATCCATATTTCCGGAAAACTGAACGGCCCTGACGCTCGCATTGTTCATACCCGGCACGATGAGACAATAGTCGAAGCCGGAAAAGACATAGCGGATCAGGTGCAGACGATTGTTAAGGAGTCGATGGAAGAAGCATTCAAGCGAATTATCCCAGAGGTCCTGTTTATCGTTCAGCATCCTTGTGACCCTTAACCTGGCAACCAATACGGGGCCCACACAAAGCCCCAATTCGGTTGACGCGAATACATCTCTCCAAGGCCATCAGGATAGGGTTGAGTGTTTGGCAGGATCGTGAAAAAAGGAGGAATTCCTTACCGGGCTGAAAAAGGCCACCCGCCGCCGGCCCCGCCTCGCGGCTGGGTGGCCTTTGCACTGCTCACTGTTCACTGTTCACCGTACTTCCCGTTTCCCCCTCTCCCGAGTACAAAAGATTATTATTACAAATCCCTGAAACTGCTTGGGACCTGGGTTCTGGGGCGATTGGCTTTCTTTATGTCAAGGGCATCGTCTCCAATCAGCAACCGCATGATGTTGGCCGTCCCCTCGCCTACCTGGTACAATTTCGAATCGCGATAATACCTCTCCACCGGCACTGCCTCTCCGGCAAAAAACTTGGCTATGGCAATCTCACGAGTAAAAGGGCGGTCCTGGTCGTTCAGCCACGCCGCCCTGCGAACCAGCAGACGAGCCGCCTCGATCTGCGAAACCATCTCCGCCACAAGCCCTTTCACCAGTTGATATTCCCGGATCAGCTTGCCAAACTGGACCCTCTGGTTGGCATAGGTTACCGAAGCGTCCAAGCAAGCCTGGGCGAGCCCTACCGCACCGCTGGCCACGCTGATCCGGCCCCGGTCCAGGCCGGTCATCGCTACCGTAAAGCCCTGGCCCATTTCTGCAAGAAGATTCTCTTTGGGCGCGCGGACGTTTTCCATGTGAATTTCGGCAATAGGTGAAGATTTATCCCCCAGCTTGGGTGTCTCCCGGGCGCTCCAGCCCGCTTGGGCGGTTTCCACCACCACGGCGCAAATCCCCCGGTGTTTAAGGCTGCGGTCATAGGTCCCGTATACAACGGCCGTGTCGGCCACGGTGCCGTTGGAGATCCAGGTCTTGGCGCCGTTGATTTCCAAGTAATCGCCCCGGTCATCGATGCGGGTCGATATGGAAGAAAGGTCCGATCCCGCGTCCGGTTCGGAAAAGCATACGCAGCCGATCTTTTTCCCCAGCACTAGATCGCTGACATATTTCTCGCGGGCCTGGGGCGTGCCCCATTCCATGATAGTGTAGGGCACCGTCATGCCCTGAAGGTTAAAGAGGGAGCGGAGCCCCGAGTCGGCCCGCGACACCTCTTCACAAACGACCGAATGGGCGAGAAAGCCCAAATCCGATCCTCCGAATCGAGGGGGGAAAGCACAGCCGAAAAACCCCAACTCCCCCATCCGCGCTACCATGTCCCGCTTGAATCCCTCTTCCTTCATCCTCGGCAGGATTTCCCGTTCGGCAAAACGGCGGGCCGTCTCCTGCATGATTTTCATCTCTTCGTTCAATTCAAAATCCACAAGCTCCTCCTCTGGTTTGCAGATGAAATTACGTGCCAAAAACCAACCTGATGCAGCATTGCGCTAGTCCCTGCGGCCACAACGAATTATGAAATCCTCACCTCGAAGCCGATCCGGTCCTGCCA
>JBELAB010000005.1:0-20506 GCA_049509275.1 Syntrophobacteraceae bacterium
CAACAAGATGAACGTCCAGCGAGGTTATGGCTCCCGTATTTGAATTCTTCGCCTACGTTTTCCGGCAATCTCACGGCAAGATCAATTTAGACAGGATTTACAGGATTTACAGGATTTACAACAAAATCAACGCCCTGCGAGGTTATGGCTTCCGTGCCGTCCTTTGGGCTTTTGAACGATACGTGCGATACTTGCGTTTAACCTGGAGACTCGATGTCCCAAAGTTCAGAAGCAGTCCGATCTCTATGCCGGTGGTTGCCAGGTAGTTTACGAGTTGCGCCTCATGTGCCTGCACCAAGGATTGCACGGCCTTATTCTCGACGAGCACCCTGTCCGCAACCAACATGTCGGCAATGAAATCGCCGACCACGACACCATCGTAGACAACCTGAACAGCCCGCTGACATTCCACCTTCAGACCGCCCTTGCTCAATTCATGGACCAGCGCTTTCTGGTAGACCGATTCGAGAAACCCTGGTCCCAATGTCTGGTGGACCCTCATTGCGCACCCAATGATTTCTTCCGTCAAGGCCGCGTCTTGCATCCAGTCCCCTTTCCGTTCTTTTCTGTAAATGCTGTTAATCCTGTCAAAAAAGTCTTTTTCTCTTAATTCTGGCAATCCTGTCAACCCTGTCAAAAAAGTCTTTTTCTCTAAATCCTGTCAATCCTGTTAATCCTGTCAATCCTGTCAAAAAAGTCTTTTTCTCTTAGTTCTGGCAATCCTCTCAACCCTGTCAAAAAAGTCTTTTTCTCTTAGTTCTGCCAATCCTCTCAAAAAAATTCCCTTCGGGCCTGGTGTTGACCACGTTGCGAAAAAAACTTCATACACCCTTGCGAATCCTTTCCCAGCTTGGACAGCCGAAAGACCGCCGCGCTTGATTTACATTGAAAAATGCGCTCAAAAGTGGTATCGTTGATTGTTTTAATAAATAGTTTCAATAACTTATTTGCGCCAGCCCATTTGTGCCCTGGAGGCATCGCCTGGCATTGAAGCAAGCAGAGGACATCAGTTTATGCAAGATATCGACATGGCGCCCAATTATGCTCAAGAACAATCTACCGAGCCTGTGGACGCTTCGGTTTCCGCCCCGCCGGCCCTTAACGCACCGGTAATGGATCCTGTGGCGGGTGCGGAATACACCGCGCAACAGATAACTGTGCTCGAAGGCCTGAGCGCCGTGCGCGTGCGTCCTTCCATGTACATCGGCAATCTCTCCACCGAGGGCCTGCATCATCTGGTCTATGAGGTTGTTGACAACAGCATTGACGAAGCCCTCGCGGGCCACTGCGACCACATTCGGGTACAGATTCACCTCGACGGCTCGGTCACGGTGGACGACAACGGGCGCGGCATTCCGGTGGACATTCACGAAAAGGAAAACATCCCGGCTGTAACGGTCGTTATGACGATGCTCCACGCGGGCGGAAAATTTGACGATTCGACCTACAAGGTTTCCGGCGGTCTCCACGGGGTCGGCGTATCTGTGGTAAACGCGCTGAGCGAGTACCTGGAGGTCGAAATCCGGCGTGACGGCAAAGTTTACTTTCAGCGCTACGAGCGCGGCGAGCCGAAGACGGAGGTTCTCATAAAGGGCGAGACCCAAAAGAGGGGAACGCGTGTGACATTCAAGCCCGACCCTCTCATTTTCGAGGATCCTGAGATAAGCTTCGACATTATTGCCGAACGTATGAGAGAGCTGGCTTTTCTAAACAGCGGTGTGCGAATCGAGCTTGTCGACGAGCGCGTTCCAAGGGAGAACCTGTTCTATTACGAAGGCGGTCTTGTATCGTTTGTGGAATACCTGAACAGGAACAAGGAGCCGATCTTCCCCGAAGTAATTTCCATATCGGGTGACAAGCATGGGATCTCCGCCGGGGTCGCCATCCAATATAACGGCACATACAACGAGAAGATTTTCACCTTTGCCAACAACATCAACACCAAAGAGGGCGGGACTCACCTGGTCGGATTCAAGGCGGGCCTTACGAGATCGATCAAGCAGTATGCAACCCAGAACAAAGCGATCAAGCAGCCGGACCTGGAGCGGCTGACCGGCGATGACGTGCGCGAAGGTCTGACGGCCGTGGTCAGCATCAAGATTTCTCAGCCCCAGTTTGAAGGCCAGACCAAGACCAAGCTGGGAAACAGCGAAGTCAAAGGCTGGGTAGAAAATCTCGTCTACGAAAAGCTTTCCATCTATTTTGAGGAAAATCCGAAAATCATCCGTGCCGTCCTCGACAAGGTCATGGAGGCGGCAAGAGCGCGTGAGGCCGCACGGCGCGCAAAAGAGCTCACCCGAAGAAAGGGCGTGCTCGGCGACCACTCGCTTCCCGGAAAACTGGCCGACTGCCAGGAGCGCGATCCCGCAAAGAGCGAAATTTACATAGTAGAGGGCGATTCGGCCGGAGGTTCCGCAAAACAGGGCAGAAACAGGGCTTTTCAGGCTATACTGCCGCTACGGGGCAAAATATTGAACGTAGAAAAATCGCGCTTCGACAAGATGCTGGAAAACCAGGAAATCCGGAACATGATTTCCGCCCTGGGCACAGGGATCGGCAAGGACGAATTCAATCCCGACAAGCTGCGCTATCACTACATTATCATCATGACGGACGCCGATGTCGATGGCGCGCACATCCGCACCCTTCTGCTGACGTTTTTCTTCCGCCAGATGCCCGAACTCATCGAGCTCGGGCGCCTCTATATTGCGCAGCCCCCGCTCTATCGGCTGGCGGTGGGCAAATCCGAGCACTACCTCAAGGACGACGACGGCCTCAACGCATTTTTACTTAAGCGCGCAGCCGAGAAGAAAAAAGTGTTTTTGCCGGGCCGTGACGAGCCGCTTCCCCCTGAGCAGCTCATAGCACTTATGAGGACCTTCTCCCGGTACGAAGAATGGCTCGAGCGCCAGGCCCAGAAAGGAATGTCCAAGAAGCTGCTCGAGCAGATCATTCGCATCTTCGATGAAAACGGGTTCGAGGAGACGGACCCACAGCAATGGGCCGCCATTCTCAAACCAAAATTGGAAGAGTCCGGCTATGAGGTGGTTTCCATTGAAGTCGAAGAGGAACATCGCGGCTACGACCTCGATGTTATGGAACCCTCCAACGGCCACAAGAAAAAGCGGATCGGCTACGATTTCCTGGTATCTGTCGAATTCCGCAAACTGCTCTCGCTCTACAGACAACTGGCCCTGCTGCACGCTGTCCCATACGTTGTGCAGGACAACCAGGGCGAGGAGAAGTTCGACAACCCCCGAGCCTTTTTTCAGTACCTGATGGACGAGGCCAGGAAAGGAACGACGATCCAGAGGTATAAAGGCCTGGGTGAAATGAACCCCGAGCAGCTCTGGGAAACCACCATGAACCCGGAAAAAAGGACCCTCCTTCAGGTTAGGGTGGAAGACCAGGTGCTCGCCGATGAGCTTTTCACAACCCTCATGGGAGATCCGGTGGAACCGAGGCGCGAGTTCATCCAGGCCAACGCTCTCGATTTCAGGGAACTCGATATTTAATTGGAATTGAAACATGGATGTTAAAACCATAAACATTGCCGACGAAATAAAGCTTTCCTATCTCGACTATGCGATGAGCGTCATAATCGGGCGCGCCATACCCGACGTGCGGGACGGCTTCAAGCCGGTCCACCGGCGTATTCTCTTTTCAATGCACGAGGTCAATAACGACTACAATAAGCCCTACAAAAAGTCGGCCCGCATTGTGGGCGATGTCATGGGCAAGTATCACCCGCACGGAGATGCGGCCATCTACGATGCGACAGTCCGCATGGCCCAGGATTTCTCCATGCGCCACCCGCTTATAGACGGCCAGGGCAACTTCGGCTCGGTGGACGGCGATCCCCCGGCTGCCATGCGGTACACCGAAATCCGAATGTCAAAGCTGGGCATGGAGTTCATGCGGGACATCGAGAAGGAAACGGTCCCGTTCCTGCCAAACTACGACAATACAATCCTGGAGCCTGTGGTCCTCCCGACCCGCGTACCAAACCTGCTCCTCAACGGCTCATCGGGCATAGCGGTCGGAATGGCGACAAACATTCCCCCCCATAACCTGCTCGAACTTTGCAGCGGCCTTCTTGCGCTCCTTGACAACCCCGATGCCACAGTGAAGGACCTCATGCGCCTCATTCCGGGTCCGGATTTTCCGACTGCCGGGTTTCTTCACGGATGCGAGGGGATCGCGGACGCTTACGAGACCGGCAAGGGCATGGTCAAGATGCGCGGCCGGGTGGAAGTCGAGGAATCGGGCAGAAAGCAGCACCTCATCATCACCGAGCTTCCCTTCCAGGTGAACAAGGCAAAGCTGCTCGAACGCATAGCCGAACTGGTAAAGCTCAAGAGAATCGAAGGAATCACGGACATTCGCGATGAATCCGACCGCCAGGGCATGCGGGTCGTGCTTACCCTGCGCCAGGGCGACGAGCCCAAAGTGGTCGAAAATCAGCTCTATAAGAACACAGCGCTCGAGAGCACTTTCGGCATCATCATGCTCGCCGTGGTGGACAACAGGCCTGAAGTCCTCAGCCTCAAGGCAATCCTGCAGCATTTTATCGATTTTCGCCGCGAGGTGGTCGTAAAGCGCACACGGTTCGAACTGAAGCAGGCCGAAAAGCGCGCGCATATTTTGGAAGGACTCAAAAAAGCGCTCGATAATCTCGACGCTGTGATTGCCCTCATCCGCTTGGCGCTAAATCCCCCGGAAGCCAAACGGGGTCTCATCGAACAGTTCGGCTTCACCGACGTTCAGGCCCAGGAAATCCTGAACATGAGACTCCAGCGCCTGACGGGTCTCGAGCGCGAAAAGATCATTCAGGACTACCAGGATATTATTCGAGAGATCGAACGTCTGAAGAGCATACTTGCTTCCCCCGCTGCCGTAGACCAGGTTGTGCGCGAAGAAATACAGGAGCTGATGAATGAATTCGGCGACCTGCGCAAAACGCAAATCATTCCCGATGCAGGGAATATCTGCATCGAGGACCTTATTCCCAATGAGGAAATGGTGGTGACCATCTCTAGGGCAGGCTACATAAAGAGGACCCCGCTTTCGATCTACCGCTACCAGAGGCGCGGCGGCAAGGGGCGAACCGGGATGAGCACCCGCGAAGAGGACGTCGTGACTTTCCTTCTTACGGCGATGGCGCATAACTACCTGCTCATATTCACCAACCGGGGGCAGGTATTCTGGCTTAAAGTCTATGAAATACCCGAAGTCGGCCCATCGGCGCTCGGAAAAGCCGTGGTGAACCTTCTTCCCCTCCAGCAGGGCGAAAAGATACAAAACATCCTGCCGGTGCGCGAGTTTTCACCCGGCCACTTCGCCGTAATGGCCACAAAGAACGGCGTCATAAAGAAAACCGATCTGTCCGCCTACGCCAACCCTCGCTCAAACGGCATCCGGGCGATCAATATGGACGACGACGATGAGCTTATCTCGGTGGTAATCACCGACGGTCAAAAAGACCTTTTCCTCATGAGCCGCCAGGGCAAGTGTATCCGGGTAAAGGAAGATGAGTTTCGTCCGCTCGGACGCGTTAGCCGGGGCATCCGGGGCATGAACGTAAAAGGGAGCCAACTGGTCGGGATGGATGTAATAGATCCCAATAAGTGCATGCTCGTGGTTACCGAAAAGGGGTTCGGAAAGCGTACGGCCGAGGAAAGCTACCGCTGCCAGGGCCGCGGAGGGCAGGGAGTGCTCAATATCAAGGTAACCGAACGCAACGGACACGTGATCGGCTTTCGCCAGGTCGGAGAAGAGAATGGAATCATGCTGATCACCGACGGGGGCCGCCTCATAAGAATGCCTGTTTCCCAGATAAGTAAAATCGGGCGGGTAACGCAGGGAGTAAAACTGATCGACCTTGCCGAAGGCGAGACAGTGGTTGACTTGACCGTACTCGACGAAACCGAAGATACAAGAGAAGATACAAGAGAGGAAGAATAGAATTGCTTACAGATATGCCGGTAGGGGTAATAGGGGCCGGAAACTGGGGGACCACCCTCGCCCATGTGCTTGCCTCCAAAGGTGTAAAAGTCAATCTCTGGGTCTTTGAAGAAGAGCTGTGCGAGACAATCCGCAGGACGGGCGAAAACAGCATCTATCTTCCCGGACACCGCCTTCATCAAGGCGTGAGCGCCCACAGCGCGATCGAGGAAGTGGCAGGGGCAAGCCGGCTGCTCATCATGGTCGTTCCCTCCCACGTCTATCGCGGCGCCGTCACGCGGATGCTCCCCCACTTGCGCGAAGACGCCATAGTCGTGAACGCAACCAAAGGCATAGAGGCCGACACCCTTCTGACAATGTCCGGCATCTGGAAAGAACTCCTGCCCAAACAAAACCGCATACAACTGCTCTGCCTCTCCGGACCCTCCTTCGCCCGTGAAGTGATAAGGGGCTTTCCGACTGCTGTAACGCTTGCGGGCCCAAACCTGGAAACCACCCGGCAGGTTCAGCAGGTGCTCTCGGCCCCCAGGTTCCGCATCTATACGAGCCTGGATGTCATCGGGGTGGAAGTCGCCGGAGCTTCAAAAAACGTCATAGCTATTGCGGCAGGCGCCTCCGACAGCCTCTCTTTTGGGTACAATGCCCGGGCCACTCTCATTACGCGTGGCCTGGCCGAAATTTCAAGGCTTGGCGTCAAAATGGGCGCTCACCCCCTCACCTTCTCCGGTCTCGCCGGAATAGGAGACCTGCTTCTCACCTGTACAGGCGATCTGAGTCGAAACCGTACGGTAGGAATGCAGCTCGCGCAGGGCAAAAAACTCAGTGAAATCCTTGGCGCAACGCGCCAGGTGGCCGAAGGGGTCATTACAGCCAAATCGATCCACTCACTTGCCCTGAAAATGGACGTGGAGATGCCCATAAGCGAGCGGGTCTATCGCGTGCTCTACGAGGGCAAAGACCCGTTGCTCGTTGCCGGCGAGCTGATGGAGCGCCACCTCAGACACGAGATGGAACATGACTCCGGAATTTGCGCCGTAAATGAGAAAATATGAAATGAGCGATAAAGAGAATCTGACGAGCGATGCTTTTCAAGTGTTCATGCAGGAAGCGCCACAACATGCCAAGGCATGGATGACTGCAGTCCGCAATGTCGGCGACGCAAGCGCCATGGACAGGAAAACGGAAAGTCTTGCATATCTGGCGGTCTTGTCGGCATTACGTCTTGAGAGCGGGATCCCATTCCATGTAGCGATTGCAAAAGAGGCCGGCGCGTCACGGGATGAGGTGATAAGTGCTATACTGGTTGGTTTACCGGCGGCAGGCAATGCCGTCGTACGGTCTTTGCCCGTTGCCATTCAAGCCTACGACTCACACAAGGCTTGCCCATGAAGGCATCTAAGTATCACCCGTGGCGAAACATCAGCAACACTAAGCAACGGTCGCGGGCCTCATGCCGCACGCCCTCGTGTTCAGGCGTGTAATTCATCTCGCAGAGGAGGACGCGTCCGGAAGGTAACATTAACTTCAACGTCCTCATCAAGTTTTCCGAGTATCCTAATCATGCGGTCAAGCGTAAAGCGCCCGAGTCTCGCGTTGCGGATGCGCGAAAACTCTGAATGAGCCACGCCTGTTAGTCTTTCGGCCTCGCGTGTTGATAGACCGCGCTCGTCAAGCGTGCGTATGATCTTTGCTGCAAGAATGGCGCGAGCCTGTTCAACACCGGCATTAACGCGGCCAAAGTCACGAAAAGCATTGCCGCTGCCGTGAATGAGTTCCAGGTCGTCGTTCATCGTAAAGCCTCCTTCAATCGTTTCAGGCGGTCGCGTATAATATCAACCTCCATCTTGGGCGTTTTAATTCCAGCCTTGGATTTCTTCTGAAAGGCGTGAACGACCCAAATATCAGCGCCGATCTTAACAGCATAGACCACGCGGAAAGCGTCTCCTCGATTCCGGAGCTCTATTTCGAACACGCCGCCGTCAACGCCCTTGAACGGCCCTGGCCTTGTCAGATCTGCCGCCCTCGGCAGCTATCGTGAGCGCGCTCAGTATGTCGCCTTGCACATCTTCGGGGAACTCCTCGAAATCCCTCCGTGCTGCTTTGATCCATGAAATAGGCCGCGTATTTCTCATACGCTTAATGTTGGCATATTTGTCACCGCTTTGCAAGCCCCCTTTTTCTTACTTTTCCGGCCCTTCATCATTCCGTCCGGTTTTCGTCCTCTGGAATGCCCCCGAAGCCAGGGCCCCGCCCTGGGAGCCGTTTTCATAACCGGACAATACGCTCATTTGTTTAATCTGAATGGAGACATTTCTCTTGATGAGGCCCACTGTTTGTTTAATAATCGATTTTTTTGGTGCAATCGAATACTGACAGAGTAGCACTATTGCGGAATCGAGCCCCCGCGGTGCGCAATTAATAAGGAGAAACTACATGCTGGAATTGATGAAATTGCTCGGGTTCAGCCTGCTGGGTATTGGGGCCGGGGTGAGCTTTGTCGTCCAGCAGGCGTTGAACGCGGACCTGCGGGGCTGTCTTGGATCGGCTTCATGGGCGGCATTCATCAGCTATTTCGGCGGAGTGATCACCATGCTGGTCGTGCTGCTGGTCATGCGGGAGCCGTGGCTGTCTGCCGCAGCAGTCACCACAAGCTCCTGGTGGTTGTGGACCGGGGGATTTTTCGGGGCCATTTATATTGTAGTTGCCGTCGTTCTGCTGCCAAGGCTTGGCGCAGCTACCGTCGTAGCGCTGATCGTTACCGGGCAGATGCTATCTTCCCTGGCTTTTGACCAGTTCGGTCTGTTGGGGATTATCCAGCACCCGGTCAGCATCCTGCGCCTTGCCGGAGCCCTGCTGCTCGTCGCGGGCGTTATCCTGATTCAATTCTGAGTGCTGAGAGCCCTTTTGGGGCCGCACCTCTTTGCCGATGTCCCGTTCGTGCCGGTGCTCTTCAAGGCATCCCGCGCCCGCGCAACACGTCCGATCATCTTATCCAGCCAACAGCCCCCCGTAGAACCGGCCGAATGCATGAGCGAGCAGGACCGAAAAGACCAGGATGCCTGCTCCGAGGACAAGGACGTGCCGGGTCTTGCGCAGTTCGAAGTTCCCGACCCGGCACACAAGCAGATAGCCGACAGCAAGGTTGAAGAGGCCCCACAGGACATTGACCGTAGAGGACGACAACCCTACCCCGGGCGGGGTCGCGAAGGGACTCTGAAAGGCATGGCCCGATATCCCGTTGCCAAGATGGGGCAGCGCGTTCGTGAGGAAGGCGCCCCCGAAGAAGTACGCCAAGTAGTGGTGCCAGCGCATGATTGTCTCCATTTTAGAGTTCTATTATCCCTGTATAGGCCACAGTGTAGTTATTGGTAGCGTTATCATTATTCCAGGCAGCGTTTCAGCGCGTTAGCCTCGCCTTAGTCCCCGCCTCGATTTCATATTCATGCAACGTCAGGGATGCGAACTTTCTTCGGTCGCCCCCCGAGCTTACCATTAGCCCGCACGGCAGCGGATTTTGCGTCTGAGGTGGCCTTCCCGCCTGCCTTGCCCAGTTGTGCCGCCATCCAGCGACGGGAGCCGAGGAAGCCTTCCAAAAGGCCGGGCAGGTAAAGATCGGCGTCAAGGGCGGGGAAGTGCAGACCCAGCCCCGAGGGCGAAATCTCGATGTTATGCAACTGCTCCGGTTTGGCTTCTTCAAGCCCTTGGGCGTCATGCGGCTTGAATGAGATTGATAGGCCGCTGCTGAGGTCGATCACCAAACGCCCGATACGGCGGTCATAGCGTGCCGCTGTCGCCGTCGGGGTATTGGCTAAGCGTGAAGCCGCCCGCTCGTTCGCGGCGTCGATTTCGTCCTTAGGCTCAACCATGAATTCTGCTCCATTCCGCGCATATCTGCGTTAATCTCGATGTGAGAGCTGCATTGATCCTTGAAAGCTCGCCTGCCGCAAAACGGTAATTCTCGCGCAGCTCCAGCGGGCCTTCGGGACAATTGAGCTTGAAAAGAGCCTCACAGCCATTGCCGATGACGTGCACATGGGCCGGTCTATGATCGTTCGGGTAAATCACCACGCCCAGACCCTCTATCCTGTCAACAGTTGGCATTCTATCATAAACCTAAGCGATTTGGTTGTTTTTTCTTTGGCTTCACTTAATTAGTGTCCATCCGGAAACTCCGGATAAGAGACTAGCGGTTTCCTATTCGGAAAGGAGGGATTTTTCGTCCTGGCAAGGAAATCGAGGGGTTGCGCGGAGGCGTACATAATCTGGTCATTCCTCTTACCGCTTAGGCGGAAGGAGTACCGCCTCGCGGAGCGTCGAGATTGGCGATCGAGCCCGCCAAAGCCTCTGCGGCCACCCGCCTCGCGGAGCGTCGAGATCCTGGCCGGCGGTCCCGGTTCCCAAGCCCCGGGGCGGAAAAGAACCCTTTCCGGACGGAAACTAGGCTATAAACCCCACTCTCTCAGCCTCTCGAGCATCGGGTAATTGGTAAGGTCGTGGTGGATGGGGGTTACGGAAATGTATCCCAATGCGAGCGCACAGGAGTCCGTGCCGGGGTCTTCGTCCTGCTGGACAGATTCGTTTTTGAGCCAGTAGTAGACGTGGTTTCGCGGATCTATCCGGCGGTCGTACTTTTCCAGGCACTTGAGATTGCCCTGCCTGGTTACGCGCACTCCGCAAATTTTATCAGCCGGCAGGTTCGGGATGTTGACGTTGAGGCATACGCCGGGCGGCAGCCCCTCTTTTCCAACCAGGGCGACCAGTTTTGGAATGAATTCTGTTGCGGCGCTGAAACTGGCCGGCACAAAAGAATCGATTGAGACCGCTATCGACGGGATGCCGAGAACGGCCGCTTCGGTCGCCGCTGAAACAGTGCCCGAATAGATCACGTTTACTCCCACGTTCGCCCCGAGGTTGATTCCTGATACAACAATCCCGGGGGGCGGGTCCATCAGTTCGCTTATCGCGATTTTTACACAGTCGGCGGGCGTCCCTTTCAGGGCATACCCAAAAAAATGGCCGTTTCGGTTTACCATGTTGACGCGCAGAGGATCGAGCCAGGTAATCGCGTGCCCCACGGCGCTCTGTTCGGTTTCAGGAGCAACTATGGTTACTTCGTGCTCCACAGACAACGCCAGGAAAAGTACCTCTATTCCTTTCGAGAAAACTCCATCGTCGTTAGTCAGAAGAATCTTCATAATTCTCAAATTCCGCCTTCGTTCTGAGTGCTTCCCTGGCAGATTCGATGCCGAGTTCCAGGGCTTTCCTGTTGAAATCTTCGGTCCCTCGGGCAACCAGGCTCATGACCGCCGCATCGAGGCTGCTGAGGGAGACGGCCCCGGAAAGCGTTGCAAGGGCGCCAAGGGCTATAATGTTCGCAGCTATTTCTTTCCCCAGCTTTTCACGGGCTATCCTCGTAAAGGGAATCGCAACGGCCAGCGTAGTGGGAAGCTGGCTGACGAATGTCGAATCAACAATAAGCATTCCCCCCGGTTTGAGGTCGAAAAAGTAAGCGTCGCATGATTTCTGGTTCATGGCCAGCAGCAGGTCGGGTTTTATGGCCTTCGGATAGTCGATTTCCAGGTCGCTTATCACTACTTCCGCCTTGCTTGCCCCTCCACGAGCCTCCGGGCCGTAGCTCTGGGTTTGGCAGACGTATTTCCCGTCATGTATGCCGGCCGCCTCGGCAAGGATGATTCCGGCGAAAATCAGGCCCTGTCCTCCGGAGCCGCTCAGGCGTATCTCATATCGCGCCACTGGGTCTCTCCCTGCCCGGCGCCATGGCCTGGGCCGCCTCTCGTACCTTGTCATATTCCTGGGTGTAAACCGGCAGGTCCCGGTCGGCCAGAATACCGATAGTGAATTTTCCCCGGAGCTGTTCCTGCGTCATTTTTTTGGCTTTTTCCACCCGAACGGCGGCTTCCTGCTGCCAGCGAAGCATTTCCACCGCGCCGCCCATGCGGTTTCTTCCTCCGTACTGGGTATGGCAGTGGCTGACCGCCTCGACCACTGCGAACCCCCGCTTGAGGATCGCCTTACGTATCAGTTCATCCAGCATGGAAGCATGAAAGACCGTGCCCCTTGAAACCATGCCGGCCCCCGCCGTGACTGCCAGTTCGGCAATCGAAAAAGCATGTTCGATGTTTCCGTAAAGCGCAGTGGAAGCGAACGCTCCATACGGGGTTGTCGGGGAATACTGTCCGCCTGTCATTCCGTAGATATTGTTGTTTACTACGATGGCGGTAAGGTCAAGATTGCGGCGAGCGGCATGGATGAAGTGATTGCCGCCGATTGCCGTAGCGTCCCCGTCGCCCATTATCACAATGACGTTGAGTTTGGGGTTGCCCAGCTTTATGCCGGTGGCGAAAGTAAGAGCGCGCCCATGTGTCGTGTGCAGGGTGTTGAAATCGACATAAACGGATATCCTTCCCGAACACCCGATCCCGGATACTATGACGATTTCGTCTTTTTCCAGCCCAGTGCCGTCGATTGCCCGAATAAGGGCGCCGAGCAGGATACCGTTTCCGCATCCAGGGCACCAGACGTGAGGGAATTTTTTGTCGTGCCTCAGATATTTATGGACCAGCCTTGTAACTTCAGCCATAGCTGTACAAGCTCCATTTTTTACTCAAAGCTAAAAACTCTTTACATTCTGATCAGCCGGGTCAGGATTTCGCCCGGGGTTATCAGATTGCCGTCTACGCGGTTGAGTGTCTCGATCCGGGTCGCTCCCTGGTTTATTCTCTTGATCTCCCGAGACATCTGCCCCATGTTGAGTTCCGGGACGAGCGCCACCCTGGCTCGCCGCAGCACCGGTTCAACCGCCTGCCTGGGAAAGGGCCAGAGCGTGATAAGTTGGATAAGCCCGGCCTTGACCCCACGCTCGCGAGCCTCCCTCACCGCCCGGCGCGCAGAACGCGACACGCAGCCATATGCGATCACCAGTACCTCTGCATCCTGTGTCATTTCTTCCTCTATTTGCTGAATATCGAGAAGGTGCTGAGTGATCTTTCTGAAAAGACGGCCAATAAATGCGGTGATCTCGTCCGGGCGTTCGGTTGGAAATCCACGCACATCGTGAACGAGCCCGGTTACATGATACCGGTAACCGTCGCCGAACACACTCATCGGAGGGACCCCGCGGCTGTTATCCTCGTAAGGTATGTACCAGTCGGGAGGCATATTTGGCTTTATACGGTCGATCACTTCAACATCTTCGGGACGGGGCAGGCAGATTTTTTCACGCGTATGCGCGACAACCTCATCGGCCAGCAGGATTACCGGGGTACGGTATTTTTCCGACAGGTTGAATGCCCGCACTGTGGTGGTGAAACAATCCTGGGTCGTGGATGCGGCCAGAACGATTACCGGATGGTCTCCATGAGTTCCCCACCGCGCCTGCATCACGTCGCCCTGGCTGCCTCTGGTGGGCAGCCCTGTGCTCGGACCTCCGCGCATCACGTTAACGATTACGCACGGGACCTCGGCCGCGCAGGCAAACCCGAGGTTCTCCTGCATCAAAGAAAAGCCCGGGCCGCTGGTCGCTGTCATCGACTTAACCCCGGCAAGGGAGGCCCCGATAACCGCGCCCAGACTTGCGATCTCATCCTCCATCTGGATGAAGGCGCCATCGACAGCGGGCAGCCTGTATGACATCACCTCGCTGATTTCGGTGGCTGGCGTTATGGGGTATCCGGCAAAGAAACGGCAGCCGGCGGCAAGGGCGCCCTCGACTATGGCCTCGTTGCCCTGGAGAACAAGCTGGCGTCCAGGAGGTCTTTTTGTCATACATCCTCCGTCCCGGCTTTTTCATTTCTTTGGTGCACCCTTATGGCAAAATCCGGGCAGTGGAGCTCGCACCACCCGCACCCGGTGCACCGGTCTGAATCGATCATGGTCGGAGCGCCGTCATCGTCGAGCATAATGCATTCTCGCGGGCAAAACGCAGAGCAGATACCGCAGGATTTGCACCAATCCCGAAAGATGTCTATCTCGAAGCGTTTGCCTTTCTTTGGTTTCACACTTCCGGCCGTATCCCGTTTTCCTTTTTTGGATTGGCTGGGGCTCCCGCTTTTGCGCAGCAGGTCCATTTTACCCTTCTGTTGATCTCTTTGCATATTGCCCTCGAAATATAAATACTTGTAAGGCCATATTTATGCCAGATGATTTCTGAAGATAAATATGAAATCAGCCTCTGTCATTTGACTTTCCTTTTTGGAATCTCTATTTTAGGCGCAACGTCAACCTATGAGAAAGGCCAAGAGATGAAAAATACTCAAAGGTATTTGGTGATCGTTGCCGCAATCCTTCTGCTTGCTTCCTGCGCTTCCGGCCCGCAGATTATCCTGTTCAAACCACTCCCGGGCGGCGAGGCGAGGCTGACGGATATCCAGATGCCGGAATATGTGTTCGAGGATCTGCCTTATGACGTAATTCTGGCAATCGATTCCGAGGAAAAGCCACAGATCACGAGGGTTTGCTTCCGGTGGTTGACCAGGGAGATTTCCTCCTATTCGCCATCTCTTGACTGCTACGCGATGAACGGAACTTTTGGTACGGGCGGCCCGTGCTCCCCGTGGACCTCCTCACCAGGCCCGGGATCCTCTCCGTTTTGCGCCGAAGCCTCAGCCATCAATATGGACGTCCCTGGAAGGCTGATTGTCAGAATTCGGCCAGCCGATCTCAAAGCGAGCTACAACATGCTTGAAGGCCAGGTTGAGTATCTTTCAAATGGAGAGGTGCGCTTGACCAACGCGGTCAGGACACATGTGACAGTCCAGAAGTAGAAAATCACCTCAATTGCTTTGACCTATCTATGGCCTTCATCCGGGGGCGCTGCAAAAAATCCCGGCGCTCGGTCTCGTTGCAGGTATTTTTCCAACTCCCTCCAATCCCAGGGAAGGCAACTTTTGTCTTTTAACGCCGGCCACGGCCAAGCACAGGGAAGCGGGGACTCGAACCGGAGTTTCTCGCCTAGCACAGGGTGGCTTACTATAAGCTCCTTGGCAAAGAGCGCAATCTGTTTTTGCGGAAGCGGAGAGGGCGCGCCGTAGCGCAGGTCTCCCGCAACCGGGTGGCCAATATGCGCGAACTGGACGCGTATCTGATGCCGGCGCCCGGTCTGGAGCTTTATTCGCACAAAAGTGCGGCCCTGCGCGTAATCGAGCACAGTGAACGAGAGCCTGGCCTCCTGAGCCCCTGTGGTTTTCCCGGATACCACCAGGCTCGACCGGTTTTCCCTCCTTTCGATGAAATGGACGAGGAGGCCGGATTTTTTCTTTAATTCTCCCTCCAATACCGCTAGATAATATTTTTCCGCCGTCCCGGTGCGGAATTGCTCACTGATCCTCGCGGCGGCCTTGGAAGTGCGGCACAAAAGGATGACTCCGGCAACCGGTCTGTCAAGACGGTGAACCATCCCGAGAAAAACCCGGCCGGGCTTTTTATATACATCCTTGAGCCAGAGCTTGCCAAGTTCGAGCAGTGAGATTTCTTCGGTCTCGTCGGCCTGAACCAGCAGACCGGCCGGCTTGTAGACAACCAGCAGGTGATTGTCCCGGTAGAAGATCGGCCACGATGGATGAAAGAAGTAGTCGCCGTTCATAGCTGTCTTTGCCTGTGTGTTCTTGGATGACTCCAGGGTGAAGAGCCAAAGGAGGTAGTTTGCCCGCAATGCCGCCACACAGACACGGCGCTCCCCCCGATGCCGCGCAGCTTTCAAAAACTCTGCGCGCCTCGGGTATTTCTTTGCCGCCCGCCCAGGCAGGGCAGCTATGGAAATATCACCAGTTGCTGAGGCAATACAACAAGGAACTGAACCTCACCCGGATAAGCAATTTTCAGAACATGGTTCGCAAGCTATATATAGATTCGATCATGCCTGGCCGTATCATCGAGCTGCCCTCGCCTCTCATCGACCTTGGCAGCGGCGCCGGGATGCCGGGAATACCTCTTAAAATCGCAAATCCCAAAATAGAGATCATCCTTGCCGAGAGCAGGCGCAACCGGGTCGAATTCATGGAAACGGTCCTCGGGCAACTGGGCCTGAAAAAGATAAGTGTCCTTGGACACAGCGTAAACGCCTCCACCGAGGCGCCCGTAAACGGCATAATAACACGGGCCGTGCAAACGATTAGCAAGACCCTGGAAAGAATCGCCGGATCGCTTGCCAAAGGCGGATTGGCGATCTTCATGAAAGGTCCGCAATGCCAGGAGGAAATAGAGGAGGCGCTCGATCGGTTTGGCCGCCGTTTCCGGCTAATCGGAGACCATCATTACCTCTTGCCCAATTCCTCCGACCAGCGCAGGCTCGTTGTATTCCAACGGCTGGATTCACCGCCCTGGGCCAGAAAGGCTGAACTCGCAAAGGAAAATCTGGTGAAAATCATCGAGAGCGAAAACAATGAAACCTTCCGAAATCTGAAAAAGCTCCTTGCGCCTCGAGGCATACGCAAGCAGCTACAGGCGCTCGTTTTCGGACAAAAGCAGGTATCCGAAATCCTTGAGCGGCTTCCCGAAAAGTGCGCCGCATGGATCAGCCGCGCAGACCGAAACCCGCCACCTGAGGGTTCGCCTTCACACCTGATGTGGTATCAACTCGCTCCCCCTCTTTATGAAACTCTCGATCTTTTCGGGACTTCCTGCCCGATAGTGCTCGTGAAAATCGACGAGGTCCCGAAGTGGACGCCATCCGAAGGCCTTCCAGCGGGGTGTACGCTCTTTGTCCCGTTTCAGGACCCTGAGAACGTAGGGGCTGTAATCCGGTCGGCCGTTGCGTTCGGCGCTGCCGGGATCGTAATGCTGGCCGAGGCGGCCAACCCCTTTCATCCAAAGTCTGTAAGGGCATCGGGGGGAGCGGTCTTCGGGGCCAACCTGTTTCAAGGGCCTTCCATACGGGATTTGCCGGAGGACCTGCCGGTTGTGCCGCTTTCAAATGAGGGCAAAAAAATTTCGGATTTTAAATTTCCTGCAAAGTTTGGGCTGCTCCCAGGGCTTGAGGGACCGGGGCTGCCCGACAGGTTCCGAAAGACAGCCGTTTCCATCCCCATTTCCAGACAGGTGGAATCGCTCAACGCGGTAGTCGCCACAGCTGTCGCGCTGTTTGTATGGGCGCAGAGTCAGGACTGATTCGGCGTCGTCAACATTATCGTTATGCGCCGGTTCACTTTCCTGCCCGCCTCGGTAGCGTTTGATGCAACGGGCCTTGACTCCCCCCAACCACGGGCTGTAACCCGCGAGGACGCCACGCCTCCGTCGACCAGGGCCTTCTTTATGGTCCAGGCCTGTAAATCGGATAAGGCGATGTTTTCCTCCTCAGAGCGAACGCAGTCTGTATGAGCCTCTACTTTTATTTTCGTTTCCGGGTATTTTTTCACCACCTCGGCCACAGTGGCGATCTCCGTGCAGATGGCCGGTTTAATCAGGACAGAATTGGATTCGAAAAGTGTGTCGCACCTTATTGTTATGCATATACTGCTTTCGTGCCTCTCGACTTCCGTTCCGTTGAAACGCGCCAGGCATGATTGCAACTCGACTGCTTGCCTCTCCACGCAATCGAGCACAAGGCCTGCGGGAACGTTCCGTTCGCTCAGGGTTGTCGTGCTGCCGCATGCAGCCAGGGTAAGAGTGCAAAAAATCACCAAGAGGTGCCACCCATATCTCATGCCGTCCCCTTCGTGGAAATTCTACGCATCAAAAAACTCCCCTGATTTTGCCTGAAGCAATAACATAATCACACAGTTAAAGCAATGCCTGACATCTCATTTGCTTACTACAGAGTTTGGCTTTAGGATTGCGTCCATAGGAGTGTCATGCTAAATGTGATCTTTAATACCTCTCTCAGCAATTCCATCAACCCTAATGCCTGATGCTTCTGCATTGGTTGCACACTACCTTCAAGAGGAGCCAGCAATGTGCGACCTTCTCATAACAATATGCCGCCCCAATATATGGAGGAAAGCTTTCTCCAGGCTGTCGAATTATTCCGGGACGACTGTATTATCGCGGCCTGCCCTGCCAATCAGGAAACTGCTTTCGATACTCTTGGCAATACTTGTGGGACTGCTTGCTGCGTCCACTGCACGTGCGGACGGGATTATTCCCGATCGAAATAATCAGGTGATTATTCAGGGGCAGTTCTCAGATCCGGCTCCGAAATTCCTGTTGATCTTTTCCGCGAAACCGCTCAGGGATTCACACGGGAGATTGCTAACGAGCCTGATTTATGCCGATTTTGCAAAATTTAAACGGTCCTACGAATGTCTGGTCATAAAAGTCTACGGAAAGAAGAAAACGGCATCCGGTCGGATCGACTATTTTTTCGGTACGTCCGCGGATGCTGAGAAGCCGTGGAACAATGGTTCCGATTTCCATTGGAAAGATTGGGCGAAATACTCACCCGATATTTGGGACAACCTCTGCATCATTGCCCTCCCGGAATCGAAGCGAGAACCAGAGATTGCCGCGAACAGAATTAACAAGGTGACAATCCGGCGCGGCGGAAATCTCCTCTACGATTCGCGCGCCACGCAATCATATCCTAACAAAAAGCCCATTAAAGCGGCATTCAAGCCAATCGACCTCAACACGCACGGTGGGGCATCTCCTGTACTGAATCTGGCTGAACACATGGCGAGGTTCAGAAACGATTACTACGAACTGAATAATAATCCCATTCTAACGCTGGCCTACGCTAATCTGGCGCAAACGTCAAAAAAGAAATATGTAACACGTCGCTGCATCAATTGGTGTTCTAAATTTTGTTCGTATCTATACAGGAGAAACGGGATCATGACGCCGGACCCAAACCGGGTGGATGTTTACTGGAAGAACATGCGTGAGTTTTTCGAAAGGAACGGAAAGGTATATACGGCGCGAGAGGTCTCAAGCTGGTCTAACCAAAAGAAAATCTCCTTGATCAAGCCCGGCTCCTTTGTATCGATACTGGTCGGAAACTCAACGCACTCGATCATGTTCACTACCTGGGTTATGGAGAGCGACAAACCCATTACAAAGTATGTCGGCATCTCCGGCAACAACAAGAAAATGGTTTGGGCGCACCGCCCATTGGCGCTGCCAACAAATGTGCAACTCGGGAAGATGACAGCGGAGAAGTTGAGGGAATACGACCAGAAGGTGTTTTTCGGCGTTCCCGCCAAGTAGGCTTTTGGACGGATATCATGCTCAGAAAAAGTTGACCTTATCACCTCCGATATAGGATCAAGTTGAAGCATCGGATACGCAGGGACTACCCTTTCAGACCTACAAGGCGCATGGATTATGCTCCGCGAGTCTGTTAGGGTAAGGTGAGATCCGGGAATTGCCGACTTTTGGACCTGCTGTGAACTTGGTTCCACATCCGGTCTGCCGCCGGTTTATCGCCGCTTGGTCCCTCCCTTATTTGTCTGAGGGCTGGAACTTTTTGTCTTTTGTCCCTGTGCGCCGGAACTCTTCGCCCCTCCTCCGGATGATTGAAGCTGCTGGACGGAAGCACCACCCTTGTTCGCAACGGAACTCCCTGATGATTTTCCGGTACCGCCCGCCTGCCCGCCTGCAACATTGCCGGAAGTGGTCTTACCGCCGGTCGCGCCGCCGGTTTGGACATGAGTTCCACTAACATTTGCCACCGGCTGTGAGGTCCCTTTTCCGTGCAGGTCCAGCATTTTGGAACCTCCCGATGTCCCGGCCCCGCCGGCGCCGCTTGAAGCGCCCTTCCCGGTCGATACGTTTGTCACCTTCGTTTGTGATGCAGTCCCTGTGCTCTTGCCACCACCGATTTGTGGCGATGCAAGCGATTGGCCGGTTGACTTGCCCGACCCGCCTGTCCCCTTTACCACGCCAGGCTTGCCGGTAGCCCCGGTCGTCGTTCCCTGCGAAGTCCCCGCCTGTCCGCCCGAATTCGAGGCGGCCACGGTTCCCGTACCGGAACCGGACAAGTTTTTTCCTGTCTGGGAAGGTGTAAATTTCTTCATCATCGCATCTGATGAGGCCCCTTTGGGAGCGTCTGCTGGAGGGGTGCCTGCCTGTTGTCCCATCGTGGAACAAGAGTCGGGAGTGTTTGCCTGTCCCTGAGTGGGAGCAGGAACGGCTTGGTTGCTTGGGCGAAGAATATCAGGCGGACCTTCGATACCTGTTGCCCAGTTGATTTTTGCTCCCCCCGGTCCAACATTGTCGATTGTCCTGATCCCGCCATCCTTAATCATAACGGAGAGCCTTCCTGTGTCGGGGTCCCACCCATACCCGTTTGCATTATTGATTATCTGAGGCTGAGGAGGTGGAGGGGCGGCAGGGGCGGGAGGAGGTGCGGTAGCAGAAGGAGGCGGAGGTGCGGCGGCAGGAGGTGGGGGAGGAGAAGGGTTGGCAGGACTCTGGCCAGATTGTGGATTATTAAGAGCATCCCAGAGTTCCTTGTCAATTAGTCCTGATCTAGCCGCATTCATGGCATCGTCAATCGTTGGGTCCAGGGTCCCCGCCCCGGCGCTGCGTTCCATCGCAAAGGCCAAAATACACGTTGCGCACAAGACTATAACAAAAGCTCTCATGTGTT
>JBELAB010000050.1:0-10948 GCA_049509275.1 Syntrophobacteraceae bacterium
CCCTCAGAAGCCAATTTCTTCCTGATTGAGGTTGCCTGCGAGGCGAAAAGATTATTCGAAGCCATGCTGAGCCATGGAGTGATCATCAGGTCCATGGCTTCCTACGGCATGGAACGATTCATTCGAGTGAATGCGGGGCTTCCGGAGGAAAACAGGCGGTTCGTCCGCACTTTAAGCCTCGTGCTGGCGGAAATGGACCTGAGTGATTCGAATCGCGAGACAGGGCCTGCCCCGGACCAGAGCTCGCCCCGGACTTGATCCGGGTTCTCAGGCAGGCTCTCGCGGAAAGCAGAACCGGTGATAATAGCTGTAGACGGCCCGGCGGGCGCCGGAAAGAGCACTGTTTGCAAAATCCTCGCAAAAAGACTTGGCTTTGTGTATCTGGATACCGGGGCCATGTATCGGGCCCTGGCGTGGGCATTAAATACTGGTTCTGCTGAGGGCGGCCGGCAACCGAACACACGTCTGGACGAGGCTCAAACCCGCGAGCTGCTGGAGCGAATACCGCTTCTGTTTTTCATAAAAGAGAACAGGCTGGAGATTTGCTACGGCGAAAGGCTTCTCTCGGAGGAGCTTCGCAGCCCGCAAATCAGCGAGGCGGCATCCAGAATCTCTCAACTGCCTGTGGTAAGAGAGTTTCTGGTGGCGTGGCAAAGAAAGCTGGCCGAGCAGGGCAGCATCGTCGCAGAGGGACGCGACACGGCGACGGTCGTCTTTCCGAAGGCCGATCTGAAGGTATTCCTCACTGCGGATTTGCATGCGCGAGCCAAAAGACGGCTTGCAGAATATACTGAGAAGGGGATAAGCCTATCTTTGGAACAAATGCAGGAGCGCATTCGAGAACGCGACGAGGCGGACTCCAACCGCGACCATTCTCCCATGCGGCCCGCCGAAGGGGCCATTTTGCTTGATACATCCCACCTCGGCGTTGAGCAGGTAGTCGATCGGCTTAGCGGGCAGGCTAAAGAGCTGATCGAAGCCGGTTCTCCAGCATATCGAGAACAACTTTAAGATTGCTTATTTATCCGCTGTTTGCTAGAGTTCAGTTTTGATATAGCGCAAAGAGCCAAAAATCAGGTAAGGGGGCCAGATAGGATCGATGACCGTAAAAGATGAACAAAAAGAACAAACCCTTGAACTGGAGACTCTTTCTTCTTCGGACGAACATGAGCCTGATGAAGAAACGGATTCCATGCACGACCTTTATGAGCAAAGCTTCCGAAATATCCAAGAGGGCGAGGTAATCCGAGGACGGATCGTCCAGGTCAGTGATGATTTTGTCATGGTTGACATCGGGTACAAATCGGAAGGCCAGATCTCGATTCACGAATTCAAGGATGAACTGGGCATAGTGCAGGCCGGCATTGGAGATGAAATCGACGTTCTGCTCGAGTTCCATGATGACGATGACGGCACTATTCATCTGTCAAAGGAGAAGGCCGCCAAAATCAAGGTATGGGACGATATAAGCCGAATCTACAGCGAAGACGGCATGATCGAGGGAAAGATCATCGCAAAGGTCAAGGGCGGTCTGGCAGTCGACATCGGAGTACAGGCCTTTTTGCCCGGGTCCCAGGTTGATCTGCGGCCGGTCAGGAATCTCGAATCGCTCATCGGGCATACCTTCCCATTCAAAGTCCTCAAATATAACAAGAAAAGAAGAAACGTCGTGCTTTCTCGACGCGCTCTGCTTGAAAAAGAGCGCGAGCAGATGAAATCCTTTACCCTGGCTACCCTTCAGGACAACAAGCAGGTTGACGGCATCGTAAAGAATATCACCGACTACGGTGTCTTCGTGGACCTTGGCGGGATCGACGGGTTGTTGCATATTACCGACATGAGCTGGGGCCGGGTGGGACATCCTTCGGAAATGTTTCAGATCGGCGACAAGATAAAGGTTAAGATCCTTAGCTTCGATCGTGACAGCGAGAGAGTATCCCTTGGCCTCAAGCAGCTTGTGGATGATCCGTGGACCAGTGCCGAGGAGAAGTACCCGGTTGAAACCAAAGTGCGGGGCAAGGTTGTCAGCCTGACCGATTACGGCGCATTCGTTGAAATCGAGGAAGGCGTCGAGGGGCTCATTCATGTCTCCGAGATGTCCTGGACAAAGAAGATACGACATCCCTCAAAGATTCTTTCAGTCGGCGACGAAGTCGAAGCGGTCGTGCTCAGTATCAATCCCGAGAACAAGCGCATTTCGCTCGGCATGAAACAGCTTGAATCAAATCCCTGGGACGTTATAGCGCAGAAATACCCCGTGGGGACCACAATTGCCGGTAAGATAAAGAACATAACCGATTTCGGCATTTTTATCGGGATCGATGAAGGCATTGACGGTCTCGTTCATATTTCGGATATATCGTGGACAAAGCGGGTCAAGCATCCGTCCGAGGTTTTTCGCAAAAATCAGGAAGTCCAGGCAATCGTGCTCAACATCGACAAGGACAACGAACGGTTCTCGCTCGGCATCAAGCAGCTTGAGTCCGATCCATGGGAAAGCATTCCGCAGCGTTACCCGATGGGCAGCGTTGTGTCGGGTCCGATCACAAACGTCACCGATTTCGGTCTCTTTGTGGAGCTTGAGGAAGGAATCGAAGGCCTCGTCCATGTCTCCGAAATCAGCAAGGATAAGATCAAGTCCCCCGTCGGACAGTTCAAACCAGGTGACAAAATCTCCGCCAAGGTGATCAACATCTCTCCCAAAGACAGAAAGATCGGCCTTTCAGTCAAGAAGATCGAAGAACACGACGAACGGTCCAATTATGACGAGTACCTGAGCACCAGCAAGGCCGCTACCTCGAACTTTGGCGAACTGCTGAAAGAAGAGCTTGAAGCCAAGGCGCAAAGTTCGGCTAATAACTCTGCAAACAGTGATAAAGTCTAACTCGCATGCACTTTTCGCCTTCTCCATGACTCCCCCGGTCAGGCGCCTTGAGTGCCTGACCGATTTTTTTTAACCTATCCGGATGAATGTCAACCAATGAAAATACGCGGCTGTCTTCTTGGAGTAGTGATCGGGGTCGTATTGACCGGAGTGATTGTCTGGTTGTGTTCAGACTTTGAATTCTCGCTGAAGGACAACCGGGTGGGGCTAATTGAGCTAAAAGGGACGATTACCAACTCCCAGGATACCTTGAAGCAGATCACGGATTTCAGAAAAGATGCCTCAATCAAGGCGATTGTGCTAAGAATCGATTCTCCGGGAGGGGCTGTGGGACCTTCCCAGGAAATTTACAGGGAAATCCGGCGCGCTGCTAAGAGCAAGCCCGTGGTCGCCTCACTGGGGGGCGTTGCGGCCTCCGGGGGCTATTATATCGCATCGGCTGCAAGCCATATCGTAGCCAATCCGGGGACGATCACGGGAAGCATAGGCGTGATAATCCATTTCCCCAACCTGCGGGAGCTTTTCTCCAAAATCGGTTACCAGATGACCACGATCAAGAGCGGGCAATTCAAAGACATTGGAAATCCGGGTCGCGATATGACGCCGGAAGAGAAAGAACTGCTCCAGGGGACCATTGATGAGACCTACCGTCAATTCGTCCGGGACGTAGCGCAGGCGCGCAATTTGCCTGAAGACCGTGTACGCGAGGTCGCAGACGGCAGGATAATCATGGGCGAAAAAGCTCTTGAGCTAAAGCTGGTGGATCAGCTCGGCAACTTCGAAGACGCTGTAGCCAAAGCAGGTGAGCTTGCAAAGATTGAGGGCGAGCCTGAAGTGGTAAAGGCCAAAAAGAGCAAACTCTCTCTTTTGGACTTTATCCTGGGAAGCGATGTGGGCGAGAGGATGGGTGATATTATATACGATTCATCGGCCTTCGTGAGGTACCAACTCCAGGATTTCGACCGATAGCGCTGCGCCTGTCAAGTTCATAAGGTTATTAAACAGTCACATTTCTTATATTCTAAAAGGGGAAAGGTCCCCTGCGCCCTCCCGCAGGATTTCCGGTGAATCGTCTATGAGTGAAATGACGCTGGAGGGCACACCAGGCACAACTCCCCCGTCCACGATCAGGTCGATGGCATGGCCGATCTTATCTTGAATTTCCCGCGGGGTGGACAAAACCCCTCGGGTTACGGGGTCCGCAGCGCTTGTGCTGATTATGGGGTGCCCCAGCGCTTCAACAATCGCTAGGCAGATCGGGTGGTCGGGGACACGGATTCCAACGGTTTGCCTTTTGGTCAGCATGATACGGGGCACCATGCGGGAGCCTTCCAACACGAAAGTATAAGGCCCGGGCAAAAGCCGCTTCATGGTTTTATAGGCGTAATTTGTCACCTGGGCGTACTCGCTTATGTTCTTCAGGTTGCTGCAAATGAAACTGAAAGGCTGTTGTTGTGAACGGCGCTTCAGATGATAAATCTTCTCTATGGAAGCTTTATTGAACAGGTCACAACCGATGCCGTAAAATGTGTCCGTGGGATAGGCTATTATCCCCCCGTTTGCCAGGACCTCTACAACTTTCTTGATTTTTCTCGGCTCCGGATGCTTCGGATTTATTTCCTGGATCATTCGCAATCGCCTCCTCAAATGAATTAGAGAATAATGGCGGTTGAAAGGCAATGTCAAGTGAACAAAGCCGCAGAGTTGGGCCAATCAGTTTCTGAGAACTGTTTCGCGGGCCTGGATATTGGATCTCATACCACACGTATGCTGATTGCGCGAAAGAACGGAACTCAACTGGCGCCTGTCCGCATGGAAAGAAGGGTGACACGACTCGCTCAGGATTTTCAGCAAGCTGACACGATCACGGAAAAAGCTCAGCATAGAAATATTTCGGCCATAAAGGAATACATATCCATTCTAAGGGAATTTCAGGTCGCAAAGATCGCCTGCGGCGCTACCGGGGTTGTCAGGCGCGCGAAAAACTCCCGCGCCGTACTTGACAGAATTGCAGCCGAAACGGGCATCGAGTGCAGGATCCTTTCTGAGGAAACCGAGGCGTTACTTTCCGCAAAGGGCATTCTGAGAGCGCTTCCCGAAACTGGGAGCGACCTGCTCACTTTTGACATTGGCGGGGGAAGCACCGAATTTGTGCTGATGGGAATAGATACTGCTATTAGGAACGCAAGCCGGCCTATTGGAGCGGCAACGCTTACCGAGGCATACCTTAAAGCCGACCCGCCGGGCGTCGAGGCTGTCAAACGGGCGGCGCTCTCGGCCAGAAGTGAAATTATTTCCGCTAAAGAGCAGCTATATGAAAATCTGAGTGACACCGGTATAATGCCTTGTTTGGGGCTGCGGCTTATCGGGACCGCTGGAACGGTTACCACGCTGGCCGGCATGTATATAAAAATGGAGCGCTATGTCCCTTACCGGGTGAACGGAGTTGTCCTGACTAAAGAGTGGCTTTCCCGCACGATAGAATCCCTGGCGCAAATGCCTCTGGCTCAAAGAGGGCTGATTGCGGGCCTGGAGCCCGGACGGGAAGACATAATCCTTGGCGGGGCCGTTATAGTTTCAGAAATTCTCTCCTGTTTTGGCCGGCAACGCTTTGTTGTGACCGATGCGGGACTGATCGAAGGCCTTCTCATCGAACTTGTCGAGAAAGAATCGGAGCTTTCCGGCGGCGAGGCCGCCGGACTAAGAACGGGCTTGACATGGCTGCTGTAAAAGGGATAAAGCCCCACAATATTGACTTAAGCCGGAGATATAAGACTCGGAGAAAATAGATGGAACACAAGACGAGTTTTCAGATACCCGATGCACTGACATTCGATGATATCACTCTTCTGCCAAACTATTCGGAAGTTTTGCCTCTTGAAACCGACGTTGGCACTATGCTGACCAGGGAGATCCAGATGCGAATTCCACTGGTGAGCGCGGCCATGGATACGGTAACCGAATCCGATACGGCGATCAGTATCGCCCGCGAAGGCGGAATCGGAATAATTCACCGCAATATGAGCATCGCCACACAGGCACATGAGGTAAACAAGGTCAAGAAATCAGAGAGCGGCATGATAGTCGATCCGGTCACGGTGAACCCCGACCAGCAGATCGGCGATGTTTTCGACCTGATGTCCAGATACCGTATTTCCGGGGTACCGGTGGTAAGCGGAGACCAGCTCGTCGGGATAATAACCAACAGGGACCTCAGGTTTGAAACCGACACAACAATCAGGGTAGCGGATATAATGACCAAAGATAATCTTGTTACCGCCCCCCTTGGCATTTCACTTGAGGATTCGAAAAGACTGCTCCAGAAAAACCGGATCGAAAAACTGCTGGTGGTCGATGAGGCCGGCCGCCTAAAAGGGCTTATCACCATAAAGGACATACTGAAGATAAAGAAATATCCGAACTCCAGCAAAGACCATCTAGGCAGGCTTCGGGTCGGCGCCGCCGTCGGGATCGGCAGGGATATGCTCGCGAGGGCGACCGCTTTACGCAGCGCCGGCGCTGATGTGATCGTTGTGGACAGTGCGCACGGTCACTCCCGCAACGTTGTGGAGGCGGTGAAAACAATCAGGGCCGAGTTCGCGGGCCTTCAGTTGATAGCGGGCAATGTGGCTACCGCTGAAGGGGCACAAGCCCTTATCGACGCCGGTGCGGATGGTATCAAGGTAGGTGTTGGACCCGGTTCAATCTGCACGACAAGAATCGTGGCGGGAGTCGGCGTTCCGCAAGTAAGCGCCATTATCGAATGCGCCAGGGTGGCCCGCGCAAAGGGGATACCGATTATTGCCGACGGTGGAGTAAAGTACAGCGGTGACATCGTTAAGGCCCTGGCCGCCGGAGGTGACAGCGTAATGATCGGCAGCCTGTTTGCCGGAACCGACGAAAGTCCCGGTGAAACTATTCTTTACCAGGGCCGCAGCTACAAGGTTTACCGCGGAATGGGGTCTCTTGGCGCCATGCGCGAAGGAAGCAAGGACCGCTATTTTCAGGATGACGTGTTCGAACCCAAAAAGCTGGTGCCCGAAGGAATCGAAGGAAGGGTGCCCTACCGTGGGCCGGTTTCCGATATCGTGCACCAACTGATCGGAGGGCTTCGCGCCGGCATGGGCTATCTCGGGTGCGCCACTCTGGGCGAGCTTCGCATCAAGACGAAAATGGTTCGGATCACGAGCGCTGGACTCCGTGAAAGCCATGTACATGACGTCATCATCACTAAAGAAGCGCCCAACTACCAGGTGGATTTGAATTGAGCCCGCAGGGGGAGCCACAGAACATGTCCGGCCATTTACACCAGGAACGGGTACTGATCCTCGATTTCGGCTCCCAGACCACCCAGTTGATTGCCCGCCGAGTTAGGGAAAGCCACGTCTTCTGTGAGATCCATCCCTTCAATATGAAGCTGGAGGCGATCAAAAACTTCAAGCCCAAAGGAATTATCCTCTCTGGAGGGCCATCGAGCGTGCATGACCAGGGCGCTCCTTTGGCCGATCCGCAAATATTCGAGATCGGAATTCCCCTGCTTGGCATTTGCTACGGCATGCAACTGTTGGCTCACCAGCTTGCAGGGGCCGTCGAAAAGGCGCAAAGCCGTGAATACGGCCCCGCTACGATAGACATAGACATGCCTGGAGATATTTTCTACGGCATTGAAAAACAGGGGGTGCGGGTCTGGATGAGTCACGGCGACCGAATCCTCGAGCTCCCGCCTTCTTTCAAGACAATGGCTCACAGCGATAATTCTCCTGCCGCTGCGATGGGCGACGCGAAGCGCCATCTCTACGGGGTGCAGTTTCATCCCGAAGTGGCGCACACGCCATGCGGCAAGGACATTCTGGAAAATTTTCTCTTCCGCATCTGCCGGTGCCGGCCGTCCTGGACCATGAAATCTTTCGTGAAATCGGCCATTGGCTCGATTCGCCAAAAAGTCGGCAACGATCAGGTAATCTGCGCTTTGAGCGGTGGCGTGGACTCCTCGGTGGTGGCGGTCCTTCTTCACAAGGCAATAGGTGATCGGCTTCACTGTATTTTCGTCGATAACGGGCTTCTGCGAAAAGGCGAAGCCGAAACAGTTCAGAGAGTGTTCCACGATCATTTCGAAATTAATCTCATTTATATCGACGCGTCCGCTGAGTTTCTCCAAAGTTTGCGGGGAGTCTCGGACCCGGAGCGCAAACGAAAGATAATCGGCAATCTTTTTATCGAGATCTTCGAGCGGGAGGCCGCGCGAATAAGGGATGCCCGCTATTTGGCGCAAGGCACGCTCTACCCGGACGTGATCGAAAGCGTCTCTTTCAAGGGCCCCTCAGCCACCATAAAGACCCACCACAATGTCGGCGGCTTGCCCGAAGGGATGAAGCTGGAGCTGATCGAACCGCTGCGGGAGCTTTTCAAGGACGAAGTGCGGCTGGTTGGAAGAGAACTCGCCCTTCCCGAGAGGATCATCATGCGGCATCCATTTCCGGGTCCGGGCTTGGCGATCAGGATCATTGGAGAGCTGACCCCGGCAAACCTGGCGATTCTACGCGAGGCAGACGCCGTGATCCAGGAGGAAATCGAGGCTTCGGGCTGGTACGACCATGTATGGCAGTCTTTCGCCGTGCTGCTTCCGATCAGGTCGGTCGGGGTCATGGGCGATGAGCGCACCTATGAGCAGGTAATCGCCCTGCGGGCGGTGGAAAGCGTGGACGCCATGACTGCGGACTGGGCAAGACTTCCTTACGAGGTGCTGGCGCGGATTTCAAACCGTATCATAAACGAAGTAAAAGGCGTAAACCGCGTCGTCTACGACATTTCATCAAAGCCGCCAAGCACGATTGAATGGGAATAGCATGTGTACACCGAAACCCACCGCTTCTACCGCTATCAACATAAGGCTCCAAAAGGCTGGGAAAGCTTCCGGGTAAAGTACCGGGAAACCGATCTTTGGATACGGGCGAGGCTAAACCTCGAGCGGGAAGCGATGCAGGCGGTTCTAAGCTGTCGTCTTCAACTGGAGCAATATATCGCCTCACATGGAAACTTCCTGCGATCCCTTGCGCCTCTCCCCGACGATCCTCTCGCACCTCCCCTGGTCAACCGGATGCTCAAGGCGGCGACTGCCGCCGGGGTCGGGCCGATGGCGAGCGTGGCCGGCGCTATCGCCCAGGCGGTCGGGGTCTCCCTTGAACCGTTTTCCGATTCGGTAATAGTTGAAAACGGCGGAGACTGCTACCTTCAGTTGAAGCAGGAAACCACCGTAGGAATCTTCGCCGGACCCGATTCGCCGTTCACCGGTAAAATAGCCGTTAAACTCGGCCCCGAGCGCTTCCCGATCGGAATTTGTACTTCATCGGGAACAGTCGGCCACTCTTTGAGCTTTGGCAAAGCGGATGCCGTAACGATCGTTTCGCATGACGCCGCTTTGGCGGACGCGGCTGCAACCCGGCTTGGCAACATGGTGAAAACCCAGGCCGATATTGACGAAGCCCTGGAGCTTGCTCCCCGGATTCCATCGATTCAAGCGGTTTTGATCCTGATTAAGGACAAAATGGGGATCTGGGGCAATATCGAACTACTTCCGATCTAAACGTAAACCCATCCGCTGCAAACCTTCAGGATTGAAAATACTTGTTTTTTCAGTGCTTATATTGCTATAGTTACGTTTTAAATCCAGGCAGGGTCGAGGCGCAGCGTCTTACACGCTGACTCGGGAAACCATCGAGGATGGCATGCCAGACGCTATAAAAATTGTCGTAATGTCCGACACCCACCTCAGCAAACCAATAGACGAATTCAAAGCTCTGTGCTCCGAATTCTGCGATGACGCCGATATGGTGATTCATCTGGGGGACTGGGAGAGAGTCGAGATATTGAACTACCTGGAGCAGTATCCGCTTGATGCCGTCGCCGGAAATATGGATGATTATGCGATCAAGCAGCGTCTCCCGGCCCGGAAGATCGTGAGGGCCGGTCCCTTTCGCCTGGGGATCACCCATGGTTGGGGATCACCCGTTGGAATCCGTGAGAGGCTCGAGCAGGAGTTCACCGGTGTTGACGCCATCATTTTCGGACATACTCATCAACCACTGATTTTGCGGGAAAACGGGTTGCTCTGGTTCAATCCGGGGTCCCTGTTCCTCGGGCGGAGAGATTCCGGTAAAAGCGTTGGGGTACTTAGAATTCTGGACAAGATCGAAGCCGAAATATTTCAGATCTAGGAGCGGTCGGGGTGCGAAATCTCTGGGCGCCATGGCGTATTGAATATATTCTTGGCAAGAAGCCGCCGGGCTGTATTTTCTGTCCGGAAAACCAGGGTCGGTCCGACGAGCAACTTCTTATCCTTTACCGGGGCAGCCTCGTAATGGTGATGATGAACAGGTTCCCTTACAACAACGGGCATCTGCTCGTTTTTCCCAGGCGCCACATATCAAGTCTGGACGAACTAACCGCCGGCGAGGATCGTGACCTCATGGATTCGATCAAAAGGTCCACGCGCGCGCTGCAAAAGGTGACGCGCCCGGATGGATTCAATATTGGCACGAATCTCGGCCGGGAAGCCGGGGCAGGCTACGAGGAACACCTGCACTTTCATATCGTGCCCAGGTGGCGGGGCGATACGAATTTCATGGCTGCTGTCGCCGAAATCCGAAGTATCCCTGAACACATACAGCAATCATATTCCAAACTTTTACCCTATTTCAGGAAGGATAGCGCTGATGAGGTCCTTTAAGCTGCTCGTAACTCTGGTCATACTTTGTCTGATTGGCATTTTCATTTATCAGAACATGCAAACCTGGACACAACCTGTCAGCTTCAAGCTTAATCTTTACGTCTATCAGGCAAATCCAAGTTTCGAGCTCTATCCGGTCATTTTGCTTTCTGCCCTGGTCGGATTTATTGTCGGCATAGCGCTCATGTTAAAGCCTTATTTCAAGACTCGCCGCCTGCTCAAGCGCGAAAGGCAGGAGAAAAAACAGGCACAAGAGGAGCTCACCCTGAGGCTGGCCCGAGCTGAATCTCATGGCCAGGTATCTAAACCGGCCGACCATACAAATCAGGGGGCGGGGA
>JBELAB010000051.1:0-10886 GCA_049509275.1 Syntrophobacteraceae bacterium
AAGGATTGCACCATGCCTTGCCCTTCCGAGAAATCCCCGAGCACATTGCCGACAAACATGGCCTGTATGTCTTTAGATATAAGACTGGAGGCAGTTATGGCGCTCAGGGCCGCTTCAGAGAGCAGTTCAACGGCTGTTTTCTCTGTGGAAAAGGAAAATTTGGTATGACCTGTCCCCAGAATCGCTACTTTTCTCACTTTGTCTGACCTCCATTCCAGCAATGTCTAAGTTCAACCATGGGGATGGCAGGACTTATTTCGCAGCCATCCTCACGGCGCCGTCCAGACGGATCACTTCACCGTTGAGCATCGGGTTTTCGATAATGTGTCCTGCCAGCGCAGCATATTCTTCCGGTTTCCCCAGGCGTTTGGGGAATGGGATCATCTTGCCCAGAGAATCCTGAACTTCCCGGGGCATGGAGGTAATCATAGGGGTGCTGAAAATTCCGGGGGCAATGGTCAGGACCCTGATTCCATGATCCGCAAATTCTCTGGCAACAGGAAGAGTCATCCCGACTATGCCGGCTTTGGACGAACTGTAGGCGGCCTGGCCAATCTGGCCGTCAAAGGCGGCAATGGAGGCCGTGTTTATCACCACCCCTTTTTCTCCATCTTCTGAGGGGGTGTTTCCAAGCATCTTCTCTGCTGCGAGCCTGAGCACGTTAAATGTGCCGACCAGATTGATCTGGATGACTTTATTAAAGAGGGCAAGCGGCAGAGGGCCCTTCCTCGAAAGGACTTTCCCTGCATCAGCCACGCCCGCGCAGTTTATGGCAACATTGAGTCCGCCGAAAGTATCCGCGGCTTTGTCGATTGCCGCCTGCACACTTTGCTCTGAACACACGTCAGCCTGGAGGAAGATGACTTTTCCGCCAAGCAATGAGGCAAGCATTTGGCCTCTTTCGACAGCCATATCCAGAATCGCTACATCTGCGCCGCGGGCAGCCAGTGAGCGGACACAAGCCTCACCCAGCCCGGATGCGCCTCCAGTGACTATTGCCTTGCACTGTTCGATTTTCATAAATTCTTCCTTATGGAATGGGTATTGCACATCACGTTTGCTGCCGAAGCAATTAGCATACCAGTGTGCGAATATGTGTTGTACCTCTGGTTAAAACAGCAGTTTTGGAGCTGTTGGCAGCCTTTTCACCAGTCGATGCACTGAACTGCACTTTTTCGAAAAAGAAAAGGAATATCGCAGGTTATCGAATAGTTAGGTCACTGTATCATTTCAATTATGCTGTAGCATATCATTCAGCTCCCAATCCCTCAGAAAGGAGAGCAAATAATGTACGAGTTGATTTCCTCTCTGCCGGGGGGATATAAGCAAGGGGCCTGGCAGAAGTCCCCGGTTGCTTTTTCCGGATGGAATACCGGGGTCATGGACTTCATTTACCGGAGAGTTTGCTCATGACCAGCTCAGGGGTCGATCGGAAAAGGATTTCGCGACGGTCGGCATCGCACTACATTTCGGAAGCAAGAGCGAAAGAAAAACTGCTGCTGTCTATCCACAAGATCAGCAGCCTGCTTACCAAGCCCATATCGCTGGACAGAGTGCTGACCTCGATTGTGGAGGAGACCTCCAATGCATTCGGATTTAGCAGGATTGCAATCTTCCTGGTAAATAAAGACCCCAAACTGCTCGAATGCAAGTATCTCATTGGATTTTTGCCCGACGAGAAACAGAGGGCATTCTCACGCCCTTTTTCACTGGAAAAACATGATTGCATAGAAACCATGGCCACCAGGACGGGTAAGACTATATTTGTGAAGGACTATGAAACTGACCCCAGGGTCACTGCCGCCGATTTGAAAATCAGCAGGCTCCAGACTCGTGTTTCTACTCTGGCAGTCCCCCTGAAGATAAAAAGGGAAATCATCGGACTGCTTGAAGCTGATAAGAACAACATAAAAATGGATGTTACCAGAAGCGTCATCAAATCTTTTTCGATCTTCGCCAACCACGCAAGTATTCTTATAGAAAATGCGAGACTCCAGGAACAAAACAAAAAGAAGATAGAACAGTTGCTCCTTCTTCAGGAGATCAGCAAGAAAGTAATCACCCCCGGCTTGAGCCTAACGGAACTGATGGACCTTGTCAGCGCCAATGCTCAGAAGATCACCAAAGCTTCCACCTGCCTGCTGCTCCTGGTGGATAACGATGGCCGGCAATTGACGATCGGCTCTCAGAAAGGATGCTCGCTCGACAGGAGGAAATTCAAGCTGAGGATCGGGCAGGGGGTTGCCGGCAGGGTTGCTAAAACGGGCGTACCGGCGATAGTGAGGGACACGGCGCTGGATACGGAACATACTCCCATAATCCGGGGAATTCGATCCGAACTGGCCGTGCCGCTCGTACGGGAGAAAAAAGTCAAGGGGGTGCTGAACCTGGGCAGTTTCGACCAGGCGGCTTTTTCGCAGGACGACATGGAAGTGCTGATGATCCTGGCGAGCCAGGCGGCGATCTTTATGGATAACGTGCGGCTTTATAACCAGGTCATAACCGAGAGAAATTTTGTGGAAAACATCCTGGAGAGTTCTCCCAGTGGGGTTATAACGGTTGATTGCAAAAAAAGAATCCGGCACGTCAATAGAAAAGCCGAACAGATCATGGGTATCAAAAGAGGCGAGGTGTTCAACAAGAAGGCCAAGGATGCTCTGCAAAGGCTCATATCCGATATTCTGGACCTCACCGTCACCACGCGCGCGATTGTGGACAACATGGAGGTGCAGATCACTCATGGGTTGGGGACAAACATAACACTCGGGGTGAGCACCTCTCTTCTAAGAAGGCATGACAACCGGGTGGTGGGGGCGATTGCGACGTTCCAGGACCTGACGGTTGTAAAAAAGACCGAGGAACTCATCAGGCGGATGGACAGGCTCTCCTCGCTTGGCCAGTTGTCGGCGGGCATCGCGCATGAAATACGAAATCCCCTGGCCAGCATCAACTTCAATGTACAAATCCTTGCTAAGAAGCTGTCCACGGATGAACACACCAGAAGAATCATAAATGATACCCGGGAAGGGATAGACAGGATCAAAAGCCTGGTCAAAGGGATACTCGATTTCGCCCGGCCGAATACTCCCCTGCTCAAGCCCGGAAACATAAACCGAATACTCGTTGATTCGGTAGATTTGATGCGCCCTCAGTTGGCAAAAACACATATTGACGTTGAAACAGACCTGGGCGAGGAAGGGTTCAACATAGTCTTCGATCCCCACCAGGTCCAGCAGGTGTTTATCAATCTGCTGCTAAATTCCATAGATGCCATGCCTGATGGGGGCACTCTCAAGATTGGGACAGCCGTGGAAAGGGACCCGTCTGCTCGCAGCCCGCACCTGGCAATACGTGTTTCCGATTCCGGGCTCGGAATCCCGGCCGAGAATCATTCCAAGATATTCGACCCGTTCTTTACGACCAAATCGGAGGGGACCGGCCTGGGACTGTCTATTGTTCACAAGATACTGGAACAGCACAACGCGGCAATCGATATGACCAGTGCGCCCAACCAGGGCACGACATTCATTTTGAGATTCCCCATCGACAAGGTTGAAGCCGATGCCAACATACAGAATACTGATCGTTGACGACGACCGTCTGCTCCAGAATTCACTCCGGAACATACTTTGTGAAAGGTATGAGACGATCATCGCCGGTTCGGGCGAGGAGGTCGCCCCCATCCTGCGCAGCCACGCAGTTGACCTCGTGATGCTGGATATAAGACTTCCCGGCATAGACGGCATTGAGACCCTGAAACTGATACGGAAGCTCGACGACAAGGTCCATGTAATCATGATGACTGCTTATGAGGACATAAAGACGGTCATCACCTCAATGAAAATGGGTGCTTACGACTACCTGGTAAAACCACTGGAAATAGATGAACTTGAACTCATCATAGAGAAGGCGCTCGAAACGGTTAAGCTCAAAAAGGAAGTCGAGCAGTTGCGGCAGGAATACCTGAAACAATTCGGGATCACGAACATAATCGGAGAGAGTGAGGGAATCAAAGAGGCTTTGCGGCTGGCGGCAAAGGTTGCGAACACCCACGACACCACCGCGCTCATCGAGGGTGAAACCGGCACTGGAAAAGAGATCATCGCCAAGGCCATCCATTCTCACAGCAATCGGATAGGCAAGCCCTTCATTAGCATAAACTGCGGCGCCATCAGCAAGGACCTGGTGGAGAGCGAGCTTTTCGGCTACGAAAAAGGCACTTTCACCGGAGGGCTCCAGGAGGGGAAAAAAGGCAAGTTCGAGCTTGCGGACGGCGGCACGCTCTTTCTGGATGAAATCGAGGAACTGGCTCCTTCCGCGCAGGTCAAGCTGCTGCGGGTCCTCGAAGAAAGGGAATTTTATCCCGTCGGTGGAACGGAAAAGAGAAAGATTGACGTTCGGATCATCGCCGCAACCAACCGGGGACTGGAGCATCACATCAAGGAAGGAAATTTTCGCGAAGACCTTTACTACCGGCTCAACGTAATAAAGATATACTTGCCCCCGCTCAAGGAAAGAAAAGAGGACATCATTCCACTGGTGCTTTACTACATGAACCGGTTCAACGAGAAATTCGGGAAAACTTTTCATGGTGTGGCAAAGGATGCCGAGAAGATACTGGTCGATTATCCGTGGAAAGGCAACGTCAGAGAACTTAGAAACATCGTCGAGCGGGTGATACTGCTGGAAACCGACAAACTTTTACAGTCAAAACACCTTTCGTTTTTGCCCGGCCGCCACAAGCCGGCCCTGAGCGCGGTAAATCTCGAGGTGCAAATTCCTTTTTCGGGAATAAACATAGAGGAACTAAACCGGTCCCTGCTCATCCAGGCCCTTAAGATGAGTCGCGGCAACAAAACCAAGGCGGCAAAACTGCTCGGTCTTACGAGGGCAACCATGCTGTATCGGCTCGACAAGTTTGATATACGGACCGAGGAGGCCGAAGTCGATCCTGAACCTGCAATCACGATGCGATAGCTTCTCATGTATGATATAATGCGAGTTGAAATCATTTGCGACACACAGCACTTGTAGATTTTTCCTTTTGTCATCTTTTTCTATGTTAATTAAGTAACTTAACTAATGGCACATTATTTGCTGCCATTTAAGTTTCTCAATCCGTTTAACCGAAGATCAGCTCGTTAATTTGACCACATTAAGGTCTTATGTCGGGCCTTTGTTCATTTAGACAGGAGGTTGAAATGCTGATTTCATCAAAGGAATGGGTCGAACGACAACTGAGGATGAAGAAAAACATCTACATGGGAGGAGAACTCGTTGGAAGAGACCACCCGCTCATAGTTCCCGGGCGAAACGTGATAGCAATGACATACGATATGGCGCAGGACCCGAAGTACAAGGGGATATGCACCACTACCTCTCATCTGGACGGAAGCGAGATCAACCGGTGGTGCAATCTGCATTTCAGCGTAGAAGACCTGCTTATCAAGCAGAAGTCCACCCGGTGCGGAATACACAACTGCGGTTTTTGCATGCAGAGGTGCATGGGCAATGACGGTCTTAACGCGCTGTGTGTAGTGACCAAGGAACTCGATGAGAAATACAATACCGACTATCACCAGAGATATCAGGAGTATTTGAAGTTTTTCCAGAAAAACGACATCACCTCCGCTCTGGCGCAGACCGATGTCAAAGGCGACAGGTTGAAGAGGCCGGCGGAGCAGGATGACCCCGACCTATATGTAAGGGTAGTGGATAAAAAGCCGGGCGGCATCGTGGTGCGGGGCGCGAAATGCCACATCACGATGGGTGTCTATGCCGACGAGATGATCGTTGTGCCCACACGGGCCATGAGGGAGGAAGAGAAGGACTACGCCGTCGCATTTGCCATTCCGACCGACACCAAAGGGCTCTATTTTCTCAACCGGGCATCCTCGCCAAGGACGAGAAAATTTTTCAAATCTCCCATGAGCGAGTATGGGAGTTCGGACGCATTCACCATTTTCGACGACGTATTCGTACCCTGGGAAAGAGTGTTCATGTGTGGGGAGTACCAGGAGGCCGGCCGTCTCGCTCTAGTGTTCGCCAACTATCACAGGCATGCCTATTGCGGGTGCAAACCCGGCGTAACCGATGTGATCATGGGCTTTACAGAAATGGTCGCCGAATATAGCGGAATCGAAAAGGCTCAGCATGTCCGGCACGAAATGGCCGACCTGATTGCCACCGCTGAACTGATATACGCGGCCGGAATCGCCAGCTCGGTCAATGCTAAAAAATCCTCTTCCGGCGTGATGATTCCCGATCCGATCTATTCCAACGTGGGTAGAAGACTTGCCGGTGAAAGGATCTATCATGAACACAACGTCCTGGTGGCCATTGCGGGGGGGCTGCCTGCAACTCTTCCCTTCGAGGATGAGTTTGCAAACGAGAAGACTGCACCTTTCCTCGAAAAATATATAGTCCGGAAAAAAGGGATTTCTGCCGAGGCCATCCACCGCTGTTTCAGAAGCATCAGCGACCTCAGTTGCTCGGGTTTCGGAAGCGTATGGCAGATAGCGGGTGTTCACGGAGGGGGCTCTCCCATTATGGAAACAATCGCCATTCTTGCCAATTACGATCTCAAGCAGAAGGTGGAGATCGCTAAATATCTGGCGGGAATCGAATACCCGGAAAAGTCGCCGGAAGAAATCTTCCGGGGCGAAAAGAAGGATTTAGAGAGGTTCAAGGAGCATCTGAACATTTATGAAAAAAAACGGTAGCCTGGACTCCATGCCCATTTGTGCCGGCGTTCTGAAGGAAACCGGCAAAGAAGGATTAAATTCTGCCGTCAAGCGGGCGATTGCCTGCACCTGAACACGGAGGCATATATGCAGAATCAGAATAAAGTGATGAGCATGACCGAGGCAATATCGAAATTCGTGAACGACGGTGACCTTCTTTATCTGCCATGGGGAGCTCCGGGAGCCCCAGCCGGCGCCGTTCACGAGATCATAAGGCAGGATAAAAGGGACCTCAACATCATTTCCATGGCTAATTCGGGCTGGATCGACCCGATTTTTTACGGAAAGCAGGTAAAGACCATCATTACCGGGTGGGTAGGGACCGAACTGGTGGGCCTTGCCCAGCTCTTCCGCAGAAAAGTTCAGAGCGGCGAACTCCAAATTGAAGATTATACAAATTTCCACATCGGAATGATGCTTTGGGGCGGCAGGGCCAACATCCCGTTCATTCCCGTACCGATTGAGCGCGGCTCGGATATTCTGAGGCAGAAAGGTTTTCTCGGGGACGGGAAATACTCGATCGTGCGGTGCCCTTTCACCGGAAAGGAAACAGTCATACTGCCAACCTACCAGCCCGATATAGGAATAATTCACGCGCAGCGCACAGACCGCCAGGGGAACGCACAGACATGGGGGGCCCACGTCGATTTTAAATCGGAGATTCAGCTCTCATGCAAGAAGATCATCGTTTCGGCCGAGGAAATCGTGGACGACGACATAATAACCCATGATCCGGACAGGACCATCGTGCCCGGTTTCAAGGTGTGCGCGGTGGTGGAGGAACCCTGGAGCGCCCATCCGGAAGGCATGTACGGCCACTACGACAACGACCTGGCTTATCGTATCTTCTATGAACATTCCACATACGATGACCGGAAGGCAAAGGAATGGATGGACGAATGGGTCTACGGAGTAAGAAACCGCGAGCAGTACATTGCGCACTACATTGAAAGGTTCGGCTACGAAAAGCTGATGAGACTTAAACCAAAGCCTTTTTATAGTGGATCGGTCAACTACAGCAGGCCGCTGCCGGAGGTGTTCTGAGATGGAACGGAAAAAATATTCCGAGGATTACACACTGACCGAACTCATGATCGTGGCCAGCGCCAGGGAAGTACGGGATGGAGACGTGGTTTTCATAGGGACAGGGCTCCCGTTCCTGGCATGTGCCCTGGCGAAGAAAACTCATGCGCCCAATCTCGTTCCCTGCTCCGAGCAGGGCCAGATAGACGCAAACCCTCTGTTGTGGAGGACTCCGCGGGCCATCGGCGATCTGGCATTGACGGCCGGCGCCAAAATGACAACTGATTTGATAAGCGTCATGCACCGGTTGACCTATGGAGAATTCGACCTTGGTTTCTTGAGCGGCGCGCAGGTCGACAAGTACGGAAATGTCAATTCCACCTGCATCGGTGACTACAGGAAACCGAAGGTTCGATTTCCGGGCTCGGGAGGGGCTAATGCCATTGCCACATTCGCAAAGCGGCACATGCTGATTTTCGTCCACAAAAAACATCAGTTTGTTGACAAGGTGGACTATATCACCTCCCCCGGGTATCTGAGCGGACCGGGCTCAAGAGAAAAAGCGGGCTGCCCGGCAGGGACCGGACCGGCGGCTGTTATCACCACACTCGGTGTGCTTCGGTTCGATAATGACACCAAAGAGATGTACCTGGACACCGTCCATCCAAAAGTGACGGTCGAGGAGGTGAAAGATAATACCACCTGGGACCTTAAAGTATCTCCAAACGTCGGGCAGACCGAACCTCCAACCGTTGAACAGATAGGAATAATCAGGGAAGAACTCGATCCATTTGGGATCTATCTCAGGCGGGAGGAATTCCAGAAAAAGGCGATTGAATTTCTTACGAACGGGCGCTCGCAGACGGTGGTGACGCAGGGGTAAATGGAACCGGCTGAACGCCAGGTCTCGAGAAATCACACGTTGAGCGGTTAGCTGAACCTCCGGAGGAAGGCCATGCCAATGGAAATACTCGAACAGATGTTTTCGCTTAAAGGGAAAAAAGCCATCATAACAGGAGGCTACAGGGGAATCGGCCTGATGATGGCCGAGACCTATGCGGAAGTGGGGGCGAATGTGGCATTGGTTGCCAGAAACCTTGAAGGCTGCCGGGGGGCCGCCGCAAAGATTGCCGAAAAATACGGGGTAAAGGCGATTGGCAAGTCCATGGACGTGCTCGACTCCAAAAAGGTTGACTCCGTGGTAAGTGAAGTCGCCGAGGAGTTCGGCGGGATCGATATCCTGGTGAACGCGGCCGGGGTGCCCGGCGCGCAAAAGCCGGTACTCGAGATGAGCGATGAAGATCTCGATGAGGCGGTAGGGATAGACTTTCGCGGCACCTTTATGGTTTCGCGCTCGGTGGGGCGCATCATGGTGCGGCAAAAAAGCGGCAAGATTATAAATATCGCTTCTATTATGGCAAAGCTCAGTGCGCGCTACATGTCGGCTTATTGCGCAAGCAAAGCCGCTGTCGTCCAGTTGACCAGGGTAATGGCGCTCGAATTGATGCGGGACAATGTGCAGGTCAATGCATTGTGCCCGGGGTATATCCTCACTGACTTCAACCGCGACTTCTTCGAGACGGACACTGGAAAAAAGCTCATCAAGAAGATGATCCCGATGGACCGTGTAGGCTCTTTGGACGAGCTGAAATCTTCCGCACTGTATCTTGCGACTTGCCCTGCGTTTCTTACTGGCGCGGAAATCTACGTCGACGGCGGCCACACCCTCGTATAACAAGACGGCGGAGCTTCCGGTCAAAGGAGAGATAAATGGCGAGCTACGAACATCTGCTGCACGAAGTAACCGATAGAATCAGCATTATTACGATCAATCGCCCGGATAAATTGAACTGCCTTAGTCAACAGTTGTGGAAGGATATTCAGCATGCCCTCAAGGAAGGTGACGAAGACCCTGATGTGGGCGTTCAGATCATAACCGGGTCGGGTCGGGCTTTTTGCGCAGGAGACGATATCTCTATCCTTACCCAGATGTCGGACCCCAAGGTGAGCAAGGACCTGTTGATCGATTGTATATACGGTCTGTACAGCACCATGATTTTTCTCCAGAAACCCTTGATAGCGGCTGTTAACGGGCACGCATACGGCGGCGGCTGCGAAATAGTGCTTTTGAGCGACCTTGCCGTGGCGTCTGAAAAGGCTGTTTTTGCACAGCCGGAAGCTCGTATAGGGGCCTGGCCGATGGTATTCGCCACTTTCGGTCCCTCCCTGCTCGGACTGAAAGCTTCCAACGAGTTCTCGATGCTCTGCGAGCCTGTATCGGCGCAGCGGGCCCTCTCACTCGGCCTTATAAACAGGGTGACGCCCCACGAAAAGCTCATGGAAACCACGCTGGAGATAGCCAGGAAGGTGATGCTGTCCTCCCCGGTTTCATTGAAGATCATTAAGGAGACTTCGGCCAGGATTATGGGGGAGCGGTTGTATGATTTTTGGATTTCGCAGCTAAGGAGCATGAAGGAGGTTTCCCGGACCGAGGACTGGGCGGAAGGGGCCGCGGCCTTTCTCGAAAAAAGGCCGGCTCAATTCAAGGGTTGTTGAATCCGGAGCGGTTGCGATTGAATTTCTGCGCAGTCCATCCGGGCGCTTGAGATTTAAGGGGTACGGTCACCGGGACCGTACCCTTCTTCTGTTTAAAACCACAGGTAACTATTGAGGAGGCGTTCTCCTTTGCATTTGCTCCTGATCTTGTTTCATCCGCTCCTTCATGTCGGCCTTTATCTCATCTCTGGTGATAAACCCATCCCCGCTTTTGTTAATTAGCCTGAATTGTCTTTCCTGAAAGGTCATCCATTCTTTTTTGCTTATCCTGCCGTCATGATCGGTGTCCATGTCCCGGAACATCATATCTATTGCGTGCTCCATCCGGGAATCCAGCCCCGTTGCTCCCCCTCCACGGGGCGGGGGTGGTGTTTGTGTCTGAGCATAGATGTAACCGCAGCAGACCATGAGCAGAGCAACAACCAAGATTGGAATTGTTTTCCATTGAGCCATTTGAGTTTCCCTTCCACAAAGAGTGTTTTAAGGCGCATCGAGCCGCTTGATTCCGCCACAGTTGCCATACCCGTGTAAAATTAATCCAAACCGGCAGAACGCATGCTCAAC
>JBELAB010000052.1:0-10819 GCA_049509275.1 Syntrophobacteraceae bacterium
AAGGGCTTTTGGAATTTGAAGAGTGCAGTCTCCCCCTCATTGAGCTTTCCGTCTAATCGTTCCTGTTTATGAAAGACTCCCACATAATCGTTCACCCTGCAGTAGCTTGAATCCATTTGGTCAAGCAGCGTTGGCATCTCCCTTGGATCGAAGGCGCCGGCAGACGGCGCACCAATGCCCATCCAGAAAAATCCCAAGAGCATGACAAAACGGATCGACAGACCCGAAATCGATCTTCCCGGCAACATCATATCCATCAACCTCCAGGCTTACGCCGCAGCTTTATGTAAGTGTGCATGTCTATTGAAATTTACCGACAAACTATGATGAGATCTCGAGGGCTTGAGGTCAATATTTCAACTGCATTCGGAGCTATGAACACTGTGTCTTCGAGCTTGAGGGCAAGACCTTCGGGCTCCATCAAGTGCATTTCAATCGCCAGGACCATGCCGGCCTTCAGGACGGCCCGGCTGTTCGGGGCAAGCAGGGGAGGCTCATTGATTTCGAGCCCAATGCCATGACCGACGAAAAATGCTTTGGCCCCCGAGTCGAAGTTCATAAAGGAATCCTCAATCCCGGATGCTTTTGCCTCAGCCATTGCCAGAGCGAACGCCTCTGCGCAGGTCATGCCGGGATGCAGATTGCCGATCAGGCAGTCCGCCACCGAGCGTAAGCGCTGAAACAAATCCAACGCTCTTTGCTGAGCATGCCCGACAGCATAGGTGCGGCTTTGATCGGCGTGATAACCCTCGATGCACACCGGTATGTCCACCAGCACCATGTCTCCAGCTTTAATGATCCGCCGGGATGCGCCTGTTGGTATGGCTGGGCTTAACCCTGTGCCCGAGAGAGTAAAAAGAGTGCCGCTTGTATGACGCAGATTAAACCCTGAAGCCAAAGGCCCCCTGCTCATCACAAAGTCTGGCACCCGCATAAAGAAACAACCCTCATGCCCGGCCAGACGTTGCGCATTTTCCACGGCGGCAGCCAGCTCAAGCTCGCTCATGCCGGCGCGGAGATGGGAAATTGCCGCAATGTGGCCCGCATGGACAGCAGAGCAGGCCCTCTTAATACTTTCCAGCTCCTGGACATCCTTCACCGTGCGCTGTTCAAGTATCTCGCCGGAGATATCCACCAGTTCCCGCATACCTAGGGCCTGATTCATATTGCGGGCCTGGGGCACTGTCAGGACATCTAACTCCGTGCCCACCTTCGCCCCCTGTCCCTGTCCGGGAAACATTTGCTGAGCGATCGCCTCAAGGGAAGCCCCTTTGACGATGCGCTCTTTTTCATATCCCGACTCCATCCGGGCAATTTCATAGCCCCTGCGGACAAAGAGCCTGTAATCATCAGGCAGGACAACCAGGTAGGCCGGTTGAGCCGTTCCGGAATAATAGTAAACGTCTCTTGAGTAAAACAATATGGCGCCCGCCAGACCTTGCTCGCTAATCTTCTCTTGCAGTGAACGTATTCTGTTCGGATACGGCATCTATTACTCCTGATGAGACTGCCCAAAAAAATCAACAATAGACTGTATGCTTTGGCCCGGGCCGAATACTTCGAGGACCCCTTGACGTTTCAATTCCCTCGCGTCATCCGGTGGGACGATGCCTCCCACGACGACTGTTATATCACCGGCGTTTTTGCTGCGAAGCGAATCGAGAATCTGGGGCACGGTTATCATATGGTTTCCTGAAAGACTGCTGATTCCAATGTAATCGACAGCCTCCTGTATGGCAGCGGCCACAACGCCGGCTGGAGACAGGTTCCCTGCAAAGATGACCTCAAAGCCCGCATCGCGCAGAGCTCTTGCGATGACGATAGCTCCACGCCAGTGAGCATCCATGCCGACTTTTGCGATCAATATGCGTTGGTGACCCGCTCCCATGTGAACCTCCTTTAGCTTGATCGTACATCCCCGCCTGAGTTCATGGGGTTTGTGCATGGGGCCGCCCCATGGCCTGCCGGTCCTCGGAACGGTTTTCAGAGCCGCAACGGGGGGTCCCAGCAGCCCCATTCCTGCCTGAAGACTTCAGCGATTTCCCCTTCGGTAACCCAGGACTTGGCGGCTTCGATGACGGAGGGCATGACGTTATCCATTCTCCTGCACGCCTCACGGATTTTTCCCAGGGCCGCCTGGACTGCCGTTTGGTCTCGCCGTTTTCTCAACTCGGAGAGCTTGGCCTTCTGCCGGTTAAGCGTTTCCGGTTGAGCAAATATTTCCACCGATTGATCTTCCATGGTATGGCAATTGACACCTACTACCAACATCTCCTTGCTTTCAACGGCTTTCTGATATTCGACGGCGGAATCGGCGATCTCGTCGTGAACCCAACCTTTGTTGGTCGATTCCACAAGACCGCCCAGGCTTTCGATTTTGGCAATGTAGTCAGTTACTCTGCGCTCCATTTCGAGCGTGAGGTTTTCCACGAAATACGACCCTCCCAGTGGGTCTACCGTGCTGGTAACGTTTGTCTCATGCTGAAGGACCTGTTGAGTGCGGAGGGCAATGAGCGCCGAAGTCTCGGTGGGGGTGCAGAGCGCCTCGTCGTATCCGTCAATGTGCACCGACTGGGCTCCCCCCAGGACCGCCGCCAGGGCGTGATAGGCTGCGCGAGTAATGTTGTTGAGCGGTTGCTGAGCCGTGAGCGCCGAGCCTGCCGTCTGAACATGGAAACGAAACTTTTTCGACCGTGGGTCCCCGGCGCCGAAACGTTCGGTCATAATGTCGCACCAAAGCCTTCGCGCGGCCCTGAACTTGGCGATCTCTTCGAAAAAATCGTTGTGGGAGTTGAGAAAGAAGGAAATGCGCGGTGCAAAGTCGTCTACAGCCATGCCTCGCGAAAGAAGCTCCTCAACGCATGCGATGCCGTGAGCCAAACACAGCCCGAGTTCCTGGACAGCGTTCGCCCCCGCCTCCCGATAGTTGTAGCCGGCAATGCTTATGGGATTCCACCGTGGAACATGCTTGACACAGTATTCAATGACATCACAGCTCAGCTTGAAAGAGTATCGAGGCGGGAGGATGTTCCAGCCTATGGTTACGGCCGTCTCCATAAGGAAATCGTTCTGGGTCGTACCCGCCAGTTTCTCGAAAGAGATGTTGCGCTTTTCAGCCTGAGCGAGATACATGGCCAACACGGGCACTGTACCGACTGGCTGACACGTCACCAAAGAGACGCTGACATCATCAATGGGAATGCCATCAAAGAGAATCATCATGTCCTCGATGCTGTCGATTGCGACACCGCCCCGTCCAGCGTCGGCTTCCGCCTCAGGATGGTCGGAATTGAAGCCCCGCAAAGTGGGGTAATCGAAAACGCCATTGATACCGGTAGCCCCTTGTGAAAGGAGGAGTTTGTACCGTTTGTTGGTTTCTTCCGGAGGGCCGAAGCCGGCGAGTTGGCGCATGGTCCATAGCCGTCCCCGGTACATGGTCGGGTGAACGCCCCTGGTAAAAGGAGCCTCGCCGGGATAGCCCAGGTCTTTTTCATAATCAAGCCCGTCGAGGTCTTCATCGGTGTAGACCGGCTGAATGGGAATGCCGGACAAAGTGCTGAACCGGCTCTTTCTCTCCATTTGAAACGGGTAACATTTCTTAATCCAACTCGCCTTTTTGGAATGTTTCCCTACACCTGAAGTCTTCTCCAACATACTCATCCTCCGTTTCGTCCGCCGGTTCTGAGAAATAATCCCATATCTTCTGCGGAATACCATTGCCGCTTTGTCATCGTCGAGCCAAATATTTCAGATAGGCACGTTTGCAGTCTTTGGCTGATAATGTTACCGTCCAGATGGTATATCTTACCATTGAATCAGGACTGCGGCAGAACTTTTGCTTCTCCGAAGTCGGGAGAAACTCTCCGCAGTTCACTTTGCAGTATCACTGTATTGTAAAAGTAAATTCTCGTGCTAAATTGTTGTACTCTATACAAAATAAAGCAGAAAAAGCAAGGGAATGAAAATATCGGGCACACCCGGCCTGAAAGTGAGCCCATGAAGGGGCCTGGATACAGTAAACAGCCATATAATAATCCGGAACGAACTGGAAACCGGTTCCGCCATCATTTGTGTCTTCCCCCGCCCAAAAAAACCGGAACCTTTTCTGCTCGACAGTTGTCTATAAAGGGTAAGGAATTATGAAAAGGGTAAGTGATCCAAACCAAAAGAGGGCAAAGAACATGAAGAAGGCGTTTACCGGTTTGCTGGTCATAACGGCGTTGGTTATTGGAATAAATACCCTTGCGCACTCCCAAACTGTTTTGCCTGCACCTGTCAAATTCTCAAACGATGGCGGTGATTCTCCCTCGCAGCAAGGGGCAATATTGCACTTCGACTACGAGTACCAAATGGGACAATACATACGGATAGCGAATGGAACAATCATAGACCCCCAGGGATTCTGGCTGGCGCTTCGCCCTCTGCAACCTCCACCTGGCGCAAGAGGAGGCTATGGACTGCTGGGCGACGACGGGCTTCTTGGGCATGAGCCAGGGTTCGGGCTGCAGCAGTTGGGCAGCATTGCCCGCCATTTTATAACCTTTGATTCCATCTATGTCGTACAGCCGTCCGGATTTAGCGGCATCGGCGTCCAGGAAGGTGTATTCACGAGCCCTGATGCGTTGAATGATATCACCCTGGGGTGGGTTTTCTTTGATCTGCGGCCAAAATTTGAAGCTGACCTGATGCAGCGTCTTAAGATCGTCCCCTGACGAAGGGGGGGAAAAAGGTGAAAACCTTAGCAGGTCTATTGGCTTGCCTCATTATCGGTATCCCGCTTTCAATAATTCCTGTTTATGCGCGGGGAGATCATGCGGAAAGGAAAAGGTTATGAGGAAAGGATGGCTTTTATCGGTTGGGATCTGTCTTCTCTGGGTAAGTCTGTGCGTTGCCCAAAATACAAAGGGGCAGGTCGATGATAATCTGCTCCTGGCAAAGGTGCTCGAGAAGGCGTTTGGCGACAGCGGCGGCTTCACTGTAGTCTCTCCGAAGACCTTTTTCCTGTCCCAAATGGCGCCCTTCCGCGATGTCGTCGAGCAGACTAATGCCAAGGAAAAGATGAAGGAACATTTCAACAACAAAGGATACAATATCGATTCCCTCGTTGATTTACTGTTCGAGCGAAACATGAGGTCAGTAAGGCTAAGCCTCAAATCATGCCCTCAGAATGGATACTATGTAGATTACCCGGGAAAGTACGCCAAGTATTTTGAGGGGAAAGGAGGCGGAGGGGATAAGTTGTATAAAGAACATTCAAAAGTTCGGGGTCAAACTCGAATATCGCTTCCTGCGTATGACCCGGACCTTCACATCCTTCTTGTATATTACGGGACACATGCGGATGTGCTTGCTGGAGCCGGTTACGTCGTGGCCTACAGGTATGAAAATGCTCAATTGAATGAACTTAGCCGGGTCACAATTTGGATATCATAACCCCTGTCTGATCCTGTTCGAGCAAGTCCGGTGGCGGCAAAGGCAACTGTAGAAAAGTCTCCGGAGGATCGCGCCGCGTCTCCGGGACCGGGAAGTCCGATCCCGCACACCCCGGCAACCAGCATCGAAAGGGACCCAAACCATGAAAATGTTAATAACCGAAGCAAAGTGGATCTTTGCGCTGTTCTTGACGGCAGCATGGATGAACGCAGCCTGTGCAGCAGAAATCAACCCGTATATCGACCCGGACTCGTATTCTGCTGATAATGCAGTCTTCGAGCTCGACGCCTGCAAGATCACGGTCTTGAAAACTTATTTTTGGCGCGACTGGATGCCAATTGTCAGTGATCCGGGGCCTGATCGGGGCTCCCCGCTTCATGCGAAAGTCCAGTTGAACCTGGACAATTCATCAGGGGGCAGCAACAAGCTCTCTTTCCAAGCCGTGATCATCGACAGGAAAGGACAGTCCTACCCTGCCACCTTCCACGTGCTGCCGAATTTCCGGGTTCTTCCCGAAACTATTGACAATCCCGAATCCTGGCGCTCTCTTGATGATAAAGCCAGAAAGGCGGTAATCGAGCAATATAATGTATTCTGGAATGGTGAGCTCAAGCCGGGTGAGGTCAGGAGGGTTGATCTGCTTGCTGCAGATGGGCCGTATCTGCCAGTCGAAAGCGGGGCTGGCGTCGAAATAACACTAACTGACCAAAAAGGCGGCTCAGTAGTTGTGAAAACTCCAAGTACTTTAATAATCCGGACGTACTAGGCCGGGTGCATTCGAGCAGTTGGAAACGCAGATGCGGAATTCGTGGTGAATCTTCAAAGGGCCGCCCACCCGCTCTTTGAGAAAACCCGCGATATTCCGACTCAAAAGCATTTTTTCGACTTCACCGGCCAGTGCCTCGCTTTCAATCGTACGGTTTTCACAGCCGCCTGCGCCAAAGCATGCCTCTATTTAAGCATATCCTAATTTTATGCCTGCTTTTTATTTTGCATATTGACTTAGGTCAAAGTTGACCCAAAAATATGCCTTTCTTGACCCTCGCCGCTCCAGTTAATCCTTCGATGTATTTATCCGACAGGAGGCCTGCAAATGAAAAAAGCTCTCAGGGAACTCGCCGCCGCAATAAACAGGACAGACCCTTGCGCTGCTTTTTCTTTCGAACTATGGGATGGAGAGGTCATAGGATACGGCGGCAAGCCGAAAACGACTCTGCTAATCAAGTCTGCAAAAGTTCCAAGGCAGATGTTCAGCAAAGGGTTTCTCGGGTTTGGCGAAGCATACGTCGAGGGCGACCTGGAGGTCGAGGGCGATCTTCAGGAACTGCTGCGGCTGGGCCTCATCGTGCAATTCGACGAAAAAGCCTTCTCACTGTGGCAAACGATGCGGCTCCTTGCTTTTCGCCTGAAGACAATGGATACGATTGGAAAGGCACGTGGTAATATAGCATATCACTATGATCTCACCCAGGAATTTTACTCTCTTTTCCTGGACGAGAGCCTCACATATTCCTGCGGCTATTTCAAAAATGAGGATGATTCACTCGATGAGGCGCAACGCAACAAGTACGATCATATCGCCCGCAAGCTCATGCTCAGCCCGGCAGATACGCTGGTTGACATCGGATGCGGTTGGGGCGGGATGCTCCTGGGTTCTGCGCGCAAATACGGCATAAGAGGAGTCGGGGTTACGCTTTCGAGCAACCAGAACCGATATTGCTCTCAGAGGATAGAAGAGCTGGGACTCGGTGAGCTGATCGAGGTGAGGTTGCAGGATTACCGGCTGCTTAGCGGTCAATTCGACAAGTTCGTGTCAATAGGAATGTTTGAGCACGTGGGGAAAGAATTCATTCCTGTCTATATGAGAAAGGTGGCCGGGCTGCTGAAAAACGGCGGGGTCGGCCTGCTTCATACGATCTCAAAAGATGTCGAGTCAACCACTGACGCCTGGATACTGCGTTATATCTTCCCCGGCGGCTACATTCCGAGTCTGTCGGAAACAATCCGCGAGATGGGCCGGGCCGGCCTGTGCGTTCTGGACGTCGAGGGGCTGAGGCTGCATTACGGTAAGACACTCGACTGTTGGATAGCCAATTTCGAAAGGAATATCGTCAAGATACGTGAGATGTTCAACGAGAGGTTCGTGCGGATGTGGAGGCTATATCTCAACGCTTCATCAGCGGGATTCAAATACAACGGAACGCGGCTCTACCAGATACTTTTTTCAAAGGGTCTGAATAACGGCCTGTCGATGGTGCGGGACTACATGTACCGTTCAGATTGAGAAAATTATTGGCGCGAAGTATGGGATCAGGTCTGCAAAGCCTTGCGTATCGTTTTGGAAAAGGGCTTTCTCAACACCCCTACTTCGGTGATTATTGCGGAAATATACTTGTTCGGTGTGACGTCGAATGCCGGGTTGAGAGCGCCGACGCCCTCAGGGGCTATGCGTTTTCCGAGGAAGTGAGTGACTTCCCTGGGGTCCCTGTGCTCGATGGGGATCCCGCTTCCGTCGGGCAGCCCCGGATCTATGGTCGAACGGGGCGCCGCGACATAGAAGGGAACATCGTGAGTCTTGGCAAGCACCGCGACCATGTAGGTGCCGATCTTGTTTGCAGTATCCCCGTTGGCGGCGATCCTGTCCGCGCCCACCACTGCAAGATCGATCCTGCCCTGGCTCATCAGGCTTCCGACAGCATTGTCAGTAATGAGAGTAACGGGGATACCCGCCCGCTTGAGCTCAAACGCGGTGAGCCTGGCGCCCTGGAGGAACGGCCTGGTTTCACAGGAAAACACGCTGATCGTAGGGTCAGTCTCGAAAGCCGCCCGGATTACCCCCACGGCGGTTCCGTAATCTGCGGTCGCAAGCGCGCCGGCATTGCAATAAGTGAGAATTTTCGCCCCTCTGGGCACAACTTCGCGTCCCCACCTTCCGATCTGCCGGTTTGAAAGAATGTCTTCGGTAAGAATGGCTTTGGCCTCTTGCACAATGAGTTGCTGAAGTTCGACAATGGCCGCTTTTGGGTTTTCCACCACAACGGAGTACAATCTTTTAACCGCCCAGCCCAGGTTTGCCCCGGTCGGGCGCGCTTCTCTCACTTTATGGCAGAGCCTGGAGAATTTTCGCCTGAATTCTTTCGGATCGCCGGTCTGGATAGACTTGGCCCCAAGGGCCAGGGCAAACGCTCCGGCAACTCCCACAGCGGGAGCTCCCCGAATGGCCATTGTCTTTATCGCGCCTATCACCTGTTCAGGGGTGGTGCAGCGAAGAAACTTTTCCTGGTGCGGCAATATCCTCTGATCGAGTATCGCCACGGCGTCATCATCCCAGTGGATTGGCGGTAACCATTGCTCGGGCATTCAAGTCTCCTGAAGAATTTTTCTCTTATACCTTAGCTCATGAGTTTTTCCCTGAGAATTTCATTCGCGAGCTGCGGGTTTGCCTTTCCTTTTGTCTTCTTCATGACCTGACCGACGAAGAAGCCGAAGAGTTTGTCCTTCCCGGCACGAAACTGCTCAACTTCCTGCGGGTTTTCCGAGAGCACCTGATCGATTGCGGACTCGATTTCCGACTCATCGCTTACCTGCGCCAGCCCTTTTTCATCCACGATATACCGGGCGGACTCGCCGCTTGCGTACATCTGCTCGAAGACCGCCTTGGCGATTTTGCCGCTGAGCGTCCCGGAATCGAGCAGCTCCAAAAGCTCTGCCAGGTTCTCCGGAGATACCGGGCAGTCTTCGATTTCCCGATTATCGCGGTTAAGCTCGCGCAGAAGCTCGGACATTATCCAGTTGCTAAGTGCCTTGGGGTGCGCAAATTTTTTGAGCGTCGTTTCAAAGTAGTTTGCAAGGGACTTCGATGATGTGAGCACCTTCGCGTCATAGGGCGGCAGTGCGTACTCCTTGATGAATCTCTCCCGCTTCGCCTCGGGGAGTTCGGGCAGGCTGCCGCGAACCTCTTGGATCCAAGCCTCGCTCACCACCACCGGAACCAGGTCGGGGTCCGGAAAGTAGCGATAGTCATGAGCCTCTTCCTTGCCGCGCATACTAATGGTCACAGAGCGCCCGGCATCCCAGAGCCTGGTTTCCTGAACGAGCGGTTGCCCGCGCTCGATCATGACTTTCTGTCTTCGAATCTCGAATTCCAGGGCTTTCTGCACGTTTTTGAACGAGTTCATGTTCTTGAGTTCTATTTTGGTTCCAAGACCGCTCGTTCCGGCAGGTCGAAGCGAGATATTTGCGTCGCACCTCATGCTGGCTTCCTCCATGTTGCCGTCGCAGATCTCGAGGTAGCGTAAAATCTCGCGAATGGTTTTGAGGTAGGCCGCCGCTTCTTCAGGGGTAGCTATATCCGGTTCACTCACGATCTCGATAAGGGGCACGCCCGTTCTGTTGAAATCCACATAGCTGAGCAGGTGGTATTCGTCATGAGTGAGCTTACCGGCGTCTTCTTCCATGTGTATCCGGTGTATCCTGATCCGCCTTGGACCTCGGGAGCTCTCGATTTCCACCCAGCCATCGCGGGCAAGGGGAAGCTCGTACTGTGAAATCTGGTAACCTTTGGGGAGGTCCGGATAGAAGTAGTTTTTCCGGGCAAACTGGGCGAGCGGCGCAATTGAGCAGTGAGTGGCTAACGCCATTCTGACCGAGTACTCGACGACTTGGCGGTTGAGCACGGGAAGCGACCCCGGCATCCCAAGGCACACCGGGCAGGTGTGGGTGTTGGGGCTGCCGCCGAATTTTGTCGAACACCCGCAGAAAATCTTGCTCGCGGTCTGTAGCTGAGCGTGAATTTCGAGTCCCATTACCGGTTCGTATTCCATCTGAGGCCGGTTTCCTTTCAAACAATTAAAAAAACAAAAGTGTATTGTTTTAAGTCTATCACATTGAACATCGCCATTTCCATAGCCGAGTTTGCGGATGCAAGCCTGTGGACGCAATTGACGGAGCGGCGTGAGGAATTCATGCGGACTGTTATATGCCGGGCCGAAGTTTTCTTGCAAGCAGCGATTCAGGCACAGCAGCGATAAACAAATGTTTGACATTGTGATAACTTTCATTTAGTAGTACGTAAACCTTTAGCAGAGGTTGGAGTAGGGCTCTCGTTGGTGAGACGCGGTCTGCACATCATGAAGTTCTTCCGGTACAGCGAGGAGAAAAATGAAAATTCATGAGTATCAAGCCAAAGAACTGTTTCAAAAATTTGGAGTCCCTATCCCTCGGGGAAAAGCGGCCTTCAGCGTTGAGGAAGCCGAGCAGATCGGGGCGGAACTGGGAAGTTTCCCTGTTGTGGTAAAAGCACAAATCCACGCCGGCGGGCGCGGCAAAGGCGGGGGTGTTAAGCTCGCCAAAAACGCGGCTGAAGTTAAACAATTCGCATCCAGCA
>JBELAB010000053.1:0-12073 GCA_049509275.1 Syntrophobacteraceae bacterium
ACGATACTGCCATTAAACCCAGGTCCCTCAGAAACGCTACAAGAAGGCTGTTCCTTGCATGGATTTCCAGCTTGGAAAAACAGCCGCAGTCTACATCGAGATTTTTCCAGATTGCGTATCCCAGGACGAAAAGAAAGCATGTCAAAAGCCCGCAAATGGCTGCAAGGCTTCCACGAACTTTAAACAGAAGGCCGAGTCCCGCCAGAAGTTCAATGGCAGGAAGGCCTATTGCCACAGGAACGAGCAGTTCCTCCGGAAGCAGGCCGTATGCGGAAATAGTGCGGGCAAAGGCACGTGGATCGACAAGCTTGGTGCCGCCGGCTATAAGAAAAATGGCGCCGAGCAGGGCGCGCATAAGACAGCAAAACCAGGGGGAATAAAAAAGCGATGTTCGAAGGAATGTCAAAGCAGGCTCCAGATTAATTAGGAATTTCAGAATTTCCAGGCTGGAAGATGAAAAACGGAATCATAAGAAATCGACATATCAGAGCCTCCTGGTGCACCTTGCAGGCGGTATATAAATTGAATTTTCCTATGTGTCAAATAGATAATCTGGATAGTAGCAATCTGTTTTTACTAAATCATCGGAACAGCTCTACGGATTTTCAGTCCTGAAGTAAATGCAGAATTTGGGGGAGACCCGTAGGGTGGACTAAGCGGAGCGCAGCCCACCAAGTCTTCTCGATACAGAGGCGGGAATCTCAGGCAAACCGGCTCACAATAAAAAAGATAGCCACACGAGATTCCCGTGTGGCCATGAAAGGGTCTCTTGCAATCCATTGGAAGTGACCATTCACTCAGCCGCGGTTGCCGTCTTGGCGTCGAGCCGTAAGACTCTCCGGCTGGATCTATACTTGAGCTTCGCCTTCGAATTGATCCAAAGCTTTGACCAATAGGGAAGCGGTCGCGCCCAAAGAAGGCCCTCCTCCGAAAATAATACCCATTGCCGCAGCTTCCAGGATCTCCGCCCTGGTACATCCCGCCTGCAGGGCCTTCTGCGCGTGCACCGCTATGCAGTCCTCACACCTGGTGTAGATGCTGACGCCAATGGCAATAAGCTCCTTTTCGCGAACGGTCAGGACGCCTTCTTTTTGCGTAGCATTGATGAACTCAAAAAGGTTGTTTATCGAGTCGGGGATCTCATCCATGAGAGTTCCAACGCCTTTTTGGAAACCATCCAAACGACCTTTTGCATCAAACATCGCGTAGCACTCCTTCTCTGTGTACAATTCTTTGTTGGTCAGCGTCCTGGTTTCGGGCAACAAAAGCCCGGCTCACGCTGCGTCCGGCAGTACTCGAGAGAAGAATATAGATTGAATATTTCTATGTTTCAAATAGATAATTACGATGTTAAGACGGGGAGCTGAAATCGGGGGGAAGGGGTAGGCTCACAACGGAGGCGTTCGATAATTCCAAAAACCCGGTGGCCTGTTGCGAGGGGCCAGAGTCGATCTTTAGAGGACACAGAGGCGGCTTCAAATAAAACAATTTGCAGCGACAATCTTGCTGCCACTGACGGCAAGGACTATGAAAGCCGGCTGCCCGAAATCATCGGACGTTACACACTCGATCCTGCCAAGCTCTTCTCCGATCTGATTATACAGGTGATGCCCCCCCATAGCGTTCGCTATATCCCAGTTTTGGGCCACGCACACAGCAGCAGGTTGAGCGATGAACGCAATCGCAATCAATACAGCCAATGCCGGTATACTTAATTTTTTCATTGTCTATCCTACGCTTGCAGAAGCGCGCCCTGCGCGCGATGAACTCCATAGGCCGCGGAGCGTGGAGATCGGCCTTTTCATGGTTCACCCTGGCCTTGATGGTTCGTTTGAGGCCAAAATAGGGCTTTTATTTGTATTACACTTAAATGTTAAGGACTTAGGCAATCTTTTCAATGACGGGAAGATTCGCTGTCAAGCAGTGCTTGAAAATAGTCCTATAAGCTTAAAGGGGTCGCCCGCAGAATGCGGCTCCCTGCGCCGGAACATCGCAGATCCTTATCTCTTCTCGCAGACTCTCCGGGCAAGGCCGCCCAGCGGGAGTTCCTGAAAATCATATCGCGCGGAGCTTCCGGCTAACGCCGGTTAGCGGAATGACCAGATTATGCAGAGAAGCAGAGAAAAGATGTCACGCGAGGTTTGGTCCCGATGGTAGCGCTGCCCTCCACGACGGCGTTGCGCGTAACATGCAAAAGGGTCTTTATGTACGAACCACCATCGTCATGGTTCCTTTTCATCATTTACAAATTGATGCGCCCCCATGGAAGGCGGCGCTACCAATTCTGTACGTTATGTGGCTTTCTGTTCTTCGTTCAACTGCTTTTCTCCGTGACCTCTGTGTCTCTGTGGTGAGGTTGCACATGCTCAAAGCCTTCATAGTGATGTTTTCTCCGGACGATAAATCGGCTTGTAAAGGTTGTTCAATTCAGTTATTGGGTGATTATAGTATGGGCCGGAGCCGGTTGTATGGGATGGAACGGTCAGAGGCAACTCAAAGCTTTGTCTTGGTCATAAACATTATAAAACAGGGAACAAAGATGAGAGTAGCTATTGTTATTGTATTCCTGCTGATTTTGATGGCTCGGACGGGCCTTGCCGCAGAACCCGCTGAAATCGAACTGCGCGATGGAAGCATCATTCGCGCCGAAATCATTTCTCTTCAAGATGATTTCTATACAGTTAAGTCTCAAACCCTCGGAACGATCCGTATCGAAAAGTCGCGGATCAAGAGCATAAGGATGGAGCCCGGCGACACGGCTGGAAAAAGCGTAACCACTCCTTCGCCAGCGCCGGATGTCGCAGCGCAGGTAAAGACCCAGGCCGAGGCCTTGATGCGTGACCCGAGTATTATGGATACGATCTCATCTCTGACTCAGAACGAGGACGTAATGCGGGTTATGCAAGATCCTGCAATAATGAAGGCGATCAACGAAGGGGATATAGCGACGCTGATGTCCAATGATAAGTTTATGCAAATACTTAACGATCCCAATATCCAGGCAATTGTCAAGAAAGCATCGCCCTGAGGCGGGCCTGTAAACTGGCCGTTGATACATTGTCAAACGACTGCGTTACCTTGTCCCCATCAATGCTGTCCTATGTCCTATTGCAAAGCGTCCCCATTGAAATCACAAAGACAGGCCTTCGGACCCAAGGCAGTTCTCACAATCGCTGCAGAGGAAGCGGCTGGAGTCGAACCAGCGTAGACATAAGTAGAGGCTCAGGCAGGCTTTACGGCCCTCACCTCCGGTCTTCCGTGACCGCCCGCTTTTGGGGGACGTGGGAACCGGACGGCGTGACCATCCTGCGGAGAATTTCCTGTTGCAGGCGCCACCTCTTAGTGATAATTTTCATAATCTCCACAGTTCTCAAAATTTAGAACTCAAAGGGGAGGTGCTGTCCATGCCCTGGTATCACAATTACGCAGCCCTGGGGAACAGTCTTGGCCTAACCGCACTTGTCGTATCGATCCCTATATTCTTTTTATTCTGGGCGTTGGCCGTAAAACGCATGAAAGGGCATGTGGCCGGGGTGTTGACCCTGCTGCTGACCCTGGTCATCGTAATCATCACTTACAGCATGCCTGTGGGGATAGCGGTATCGGCGGCGGCCCTGGGTATGGTAACCGGCCTGTTTCCTATCGGCTGGATTATTTTGACGGCAGTGTTCTTTTATAACCTGACGGTAGAAGCCGGGCAGTTCGAAGTTCTGAAGAGCTCGATTTCCGCGCTGTCGACCGACCGGCGGCTCCAGGCGTTGCTTATTGCGTTTTGCTTTTCGGCTTTCATGGAAGGGGTATCCGGACAGGGAGCGCCGGTAGCGGTTGCTGCCGCCATGCTGATTGGTTTGGGCTTTCCCGCCTTGCCGGCAGCCGTGATCTGCCTGGTCGCAAACACTCCCCCCGTGCCCTTCGGCCCGGTGGGCGTGCCAACCAACATGATGGTTACGGTCACCAAGATTAATGCTTCGGTGATGACCAGGGCCATCGGGCTCGACATGACGATAACCGCCCTCATCATTCCCGTTTTCCTGCTGGTCGTTATGGCAGGCTGGAAGAGGGCGATGGAGGTATTGCCGGCTGCCCTGGCGGCCGGGATCAGTTATGCGATCACCAATATAATCGTTTGCTATTGCTTGGGCATGGAACTTCCGGCCATCATCTCTTCCTTTGTTTCGATGATGGTCCTGACGGTTTTCCTGAAATTCTGGAAGCCCGCTTCAATCTGGCGTTTTCCGGGGGAACCCGAGGTCAGACAGGAGCTGGAGCAGAAATACACTACGGCTCAAGTCGTGAAAGCCTGGTCTCCGTTCCTGATTTTGATGGCCATCATGGGGTTATGGGGAATACCGTCATTTAAGAGCTGGATTATAAACGAACTTCACTGGGTCGTCGTCATTTCTCAATGGCCCGGCTTGCACGGGTTTGTTTATACCACGGTGCCCGGGGCTAAACCGGCGATGTATGGGGCCGGCTATCGGTGGGAATTCTTTACCGCTCCGGGAACAGCCATGTTTATTTTGTCTTTGGTCACCATGGTGATCCTGGGGATCAGTCCGTCCCGCGGCGTGAAGGTATTCGCGGCAACGTTCAAACAACTGCGTTTCGCCCTTATTACTCTTGCTTCGGTTATCGGTATCGGGTTCCTGGCAAATTACTCGGGCATGTCCTATACCCTTGGTTTGACCTGCGCCACCTATACGGGGATGCTGTTCCCCGTCTTCTCTCCGATCATCGGATGGCTGGGAGTTTTCCTGACCGGATCGGTTACGTCCTCTGCCGCTTTGTTCGGTAAGCTCCAGCAAGTGACCGCCTTGCAAATCAATATCAATCCTGTGTTGACCACTTCGGCCAATCTGTTCGGTGGCGTCATGGGCAAGCTGATTTCGCCCCAATCGATCGCGGTCGCATGTGCGGCTACCGGGTTGGTGGGGAGGGAGCCGGACATATTCCGCAAGACTGTTAAGTATTCGGTCATGCTCCTGGGCATTACGATCGTCCTGGTAGCGCTGCAGGCATACGTGGTTCCGGGCATTGTGCCTCAGGATACGACAGCCCTCATGCCGTAGGCAAATGGCGGATCTGTCCGAACCAAACCAAGCAGGCTTTCCCGGGCGGCAGGGCCTACACCCTGCCGCCCAAGTCTTCAGTGCACGTAACGATTCTACAATGGCTCAGAAATAACGCGAAAACCTCAGGCTGCAGGTGGCGTGCAGGGTAACGGATTGCAGCTCACAATCTAAAAACTCGTATATGATCGCGATGGTTTGGCGCGTGGCCCTGCTGGGGAACAACGCGCAGGGATAGGCGCATTTTGGTCGGAACCACACCTTGACAGATGGCAACAAAAGCACCGTAAATGATCGGATTAAAGGATGACAGGTCATGATTCGTGAAGACATTCTGCGGAAATTCCCGGAACTTTTCGGGACCAGGACGGTGAACGGGCGAGAAGTCAATGTGGAACACACGATCGCCGAACTCACCCGCGACTTTGATCCCGAGATCGCTGCCGCACTGACTGCGCGGCGCGCGCTGTTAAACTCCCCCGAACCGGTCAGAAAAAAATATGCCTGGCCAAAGTGGGACGACACGTTTCCAGATCCCGTTACGGGCCGGTCCTGGACCTTTCGCCAGATCGTGCAGGGCTTGATCGATAACTTTTTAGGTCGAGAGAGCGAGTGGCGCTGGCGTCTTAATGACGAGGCGCCCATTCCGGAGAACGCTCATCCATTGGCGAATCCGGGGTTGGAACTCACCGGGCCGTGGCATCCGCTGGACATGGCATTCAATGCCCTTAATAGTCCGGCTCCCATGAATATGCCGGACTTCGAGGACGCGTCGCCGTCGCACTTTCAGCCGGACGGCACCCCTGCCGATCGGCCGGTCGGTGTGTTTGCCGCCATGAAAAATGCCCGGGATATCTTCGAAGGCCGCTGGGCCGGCCGCGTTTATGAGGTGACCAAGAAAGGGAAAAAGCGCACCTACAAGATCGACAGGCCGCCAGAGAACTGGCCGACCCTGTTTGTTCGCCCCCCGAGCATCCACGTGCGCTACGACCACGTCAGGGTCGATGGTAAACCTGCGCCCGGCCTCATTGCCGTTGCCGTCCTCTGGGCATTCAATAATTATGATTCGCTCAAAAGCGCGGGCACGGGCGTCTACTTCTACATCCCGAAGCTTCAGACTCCGCAGGAAGCCGCAATCGTAGAGAAGCTGCTGGCGCGGATCGAGGCAACCATCGGGGTCGCGCCGGGCACTTTCAAGATCAAGATGCTGTATGAAGAAGGAAATGCCGGGCGATCCCTTGCGGCGATTGCCTGGGTGTTGCGGCGCCGTCTGCTGGGCACCAACGTCGGCCGCTGGGATTACCTCGGCAGCCTGATCGAGATGTGGAAGGACGATCCGCAGGGGGTGTTTCCCGATCCGCAGTCCATCGGCATGGCCTCGCCGAATATGATTGCCTATCAACGCTACAACGCCCTGATGATGCTGATGTCCGGCATGAAAAATAATGAACTCAGCACGGCGGCGCCGATCGGCGGAATGGCCGCGGTAATGATTTACCCGCCGAACGACGTGTATGGACGTTCGCGGTCCAACCCGGTGGCGCTGCGTGGGATAGCCATGGATAAGCTGCGGGAGCGCATTCTGGGTCTGATCTTCGTTCCTGACCAGCCGTTGCCCGCAGGGCAGAACCCCACGCTGGACGACGTCCTTGCCAACCGTGTGAAAGGCAGGCTCTACGATACTTACCGGCAGAGCTGGGTCGCGAGCCCCGAAGAGGCCTACGTAGCCGCCGGCAATACACCGCTGCGAGCGCCCGTGGCACAGCTTCAGTCCATCCTCGATGCACCTCTGGAAACCGTAGACGCGAGAGGCAAGGCAATACCGACGGTGGCGAGCGGCCTTAGCGACGCAGAGCGGCAGTTGCTGCAATCCTGTGGCTTATTGAATGCGCAGGGCAGGATTACGCCTCGGGTCATCACTCGGGACGCGCTGGAATCACCGGAAAAACTTTTCACTACGGAACTATGGGAATCCATCTATGCGGTGCCGAAGGGTGATGTGACCATTGAACGCATCCAGCACGCGTTCTACATGGCTGCTAACTACGGTTTTCAAATTCTCAACGGCAACTTCGCGGCGGCGATCGACGATTATGAGCTTAAGCTGCGGTTCATGAACGATCTTGCAACGTATCGAATCGATGTCTCGTGGCTATGGACGCTTGTCCGGCATCAGGCTGCCATCACCAGGGATGGCTGGCTCAAGCGGCCGGCGCTCACGGAAGACGGCGTCGAACCGGTGGTCAACGATCTCCCGATCAAGGCCGGGACCCGCTTTACCCGGGAGTTGTTCGACAAGGTGTGGGATTATCACAACGAATGGACAGCGGGATTCTTCGCCGAATTAGACCGCCTCGGCGATGCGGGCCGTTTCGACCGCGGTAAAGCTCCGGTCATAATGGACCTTTTGAAACGGCAACTGGTTTCGCCGCGCTACATCCAGCACAGCGCCCGTGTGCTGTTTGTCGTAGCGGAAGCGAGCGAGCAGGAGCGCGAGCAGATTCTGGAGGCGATCTTCGATTTGTCCCGGGAAGAAATCGTGGAACGGGTGGAAGCAGGCAAGCTTGGCAAAAAAGCCCTGGAAGCCCACGACTATGTTTATGATGTCTTCCCGGACAGGGCAGGGAACCAGGGACTTCACAGATTGGCTTAAGCCATAGCGCATATTCTGAAAGACTCGGGATGGCAGGCGAATCCTCGTTTTCCCCGGCGATCGATTACCGGTTCTTTACGGCCGCACAGCCTTGAATTGCCGGCCGGGCTCGTTTGTCACTGGCTTACGGCGGCAGGATTGACGTCCGCATGGGGGACATTGTCCGCAGAGATTCTGTCACGCCGCCATGCACACCGGAAATATTCGTTCCATGACTTATCGTAGTCTTTGATGGCTCTGATATAGGTTGCGTACACTCCGCTGGTTCCTTGCCCATCAAGATTCGGGTGAATTCTGAGCATGAATTCGCTCGCGCCGACATGACGGTTCTTGTTGCCCCAGTCGTAGGTATACCCAAGCCGCGTCCATGGAGCGGTATTCTGCGGAGCAGAGGGATTGTAGTACGTTGTGGCGGCATTATACGCAAACCACATCTGGTAAGTCTGGTCCGTGGAAAAGAAAAGATAGGGATTGGGGAAAGCCCATTTCTTGCAATCCAAACCCGATACATTGATAGTTTCATCGAGCTGAACCGCCACCTCGGCCTTATGATCGGTGATCCCCGGATCAGGCGTTGGCCTGTAAAGATCTTCCACGTTGACCCAGATCTCCAGGACCACATCATAGTTCCTTCTCGGGTTTAACCCGATCAACTGCATGACCCTTTCTTTGCTGGGGGGACAGGAGCCGAAATACTGGGCCCAAAAGAAATTACGCAACTCGGGCACGACCGTCACCCACAAACCCTGCGTCAAGACCGATGTTGCCTCACCGCCCGCGGGGTGATCAACTCCGCCTTTGTCTTTTCCACCGAACATACACGGATAATACCAGTCCAGGTAAGTCTGCCTGGACATAAACGCCGCCACACGGATGCGCGACTTCCCGGGGGTCCCTTCCCAGCTTATCTTGCCTCCATGGAGTCTTGCATTGTTGATAGGGTCTGCAGGCCAAGACCCCGCATATTGGCGAGGCGGCACAATCGCAAGCAGGCTGTTGGAGGTTTCACCGGGCGTTGCAGGCTTCGCTGTCTCATCACATGCCTTCTCAAATTCCAAACAATCATTCTTTGTCCAGGAACCGGTTTCCCACGTTGGAGCCTGGTTGCAATCGGCCGTATAGCCGCAAAATCCGGCCTGAGCCGTTAACGCGAGGATCAATAACAAACTCGGCCCCAGGGTATGCCTCATGAATTTGCCGATGTGCATCCGTCATTCTCCTGCAGGGATAAACGGCTCCAACTTGAATTCGCGCAAAATTTGACCGGGAGGTCCTGAGGAACCCCTCGGAATCTGATTCCAAAAGCTTTTGGAAAGCCCCATGTCTGTAAAGCATACGGTACTGCAATCAAAAAACTTGAACGTCAAAAAGCGATTTTCAAAAGGAAAGAGCAAGATCGTATCAGGAACATGAGATACTGATGTCTATGTGGCGTCATATCTCTCCCCATCCGGTGCGTCGAAAAGATCGGCATTGAGCCGGCACACTTCTTCTGTAGTGTTGTGGGTAGGGAGATTCCAAGAGGGACCGCGTTCAGGGATGTGGCTGCACCCAGATCGTGTCCGAGGATTCAAGAGCGTACGAGCGCCTTTTTAGCTATGTAGGGTAGGCATAGCCATGTAGCCAGGGTGGGGCACAGTTTTTCCGTGCCCACCAGGTTTTAATGGGCCGGAAGCGCTTGGTGGGCATGAAAATACCATGCCCACCCTACATCGCGGAGGATAATAAGACCGGTCAGGCTCGTTGTCGATCTCCCGGCCCAATGGACAGGAGACCGACTTCCGGGTGTGTTCAGAACTTTCCGGTATCTTTAAAAAAGTCGCTCATTAGGGAGACCAGCCCTTCTTCGAAGAAAAACAGGGTCACTCCCTCGTTCTCATAGGGCTCATTTTTCCGGTTGATTCCCCTGTTTCTCCAGTGGGCTGCGACCTTATCCTGTTGGGCAATGGTGTGCTCGACCGTAAAGGTGAGTTCAGGGTACTGGCGGAAAAGGATTTGAAAGAATTTGAGGATTCTTTCCTTGCCGATTAGCGGCTGAGTCTTTGGGAAAAAAAGGCGGGCATCTTCTTTTAGAAAATTCGCCATTTGCCCCAGACTTTGGGTGCTGAGGAATTCAAAAAATTGAGTTACCTTACTGCTAAGATCTCGCATGCGACTTCTTCCCGAAGTGGGGCCGACTCACTGCATCCCCTTTTAGTTGATTCCGCAGCAACTGAGTGAGCCGGCTGTAACGGACTACACTGATTTGTGGATATTTAGCCTCAGCCCTGCTTCAACAATGAAAGCCCCATCGAAGCCGGTCCTTCAGTTCGTAATTTGTCACATATACCACTACGCCCGGTTTCCTGCCACATTCTTCTGTGGACTTGCGAATAAGATCTGCCGGGCAATGCCCATCTGCGGTCGAGGCAAGCCGTGCAGTCACGAAGATACCAGGTACTTAGTTCTACCTATTTACAAATCTGTTCTGCGCAAATTAACTTTTAACAAATGCTTCAAGCCTTCGAGAAAAACTTTCGATGGTTTGGATGGAGGTGGTAGGATGAAACGCTGCTTACCCATCCGGGCTTAAAGTTGATGATGGCAGCAGATTCTACGTGGATTTAACCGGACAATTGTGAGGCCAATCGTGAGACGAATTATCCTTGCTCTCTTTCTTATATTTCTCTTTGCGATCGATGCCGGCGCTCAATATCAATTTGATGATGAGTTCAATGGCTCATCGGTTGATACAAATGCGTGGGCTCTGTTTAACGGATACCTGCAAAACGGGAACAACGAGTTACAGTATTACCAACCCGCCTGTTGATGGTTATGATTATACGAGCGCGTATGTTTATACGAATACATTTAATTTTCTTTACGGAACAGTCGAAGTACGTGCTCTGATGCCAGGCGGTGTTGGTCCGTGGCCCGCTATTTGGCTCTTAGGAGCAGATTGTCAAGCTAACGCGGGTGGCCCAGCTTGTAATTGGCCTTATCCCGGGTCGGATGAAATAGATATTGCTGAAATTCTAAATTCAAATCCAACTCAGATTAATAACGAAGTTGCCATGATTTCCAATGGTCAAATAGTACAACCATTTTGTAATTCCTACGGAAGTTTGGGAACTTCCGGGAATAGACCAACGATAACAGATGCTTCACAAAATTGGCATGTCTACACTCTTATCTGGGAGCCAGGTAGTCTGACATGGCAGGTAGACGGTGTTACTACTTGTTATGAGACTACCCTTGTCCCTTCTGATCCTATGTTCCTGATAATCAACACTGCGGTCGGAGGTAATGGTGGAGGCGAAGTAGACAACGGCACTCTTCCACAAACTATGCTTGTGGATTATGTGCACGTGACTACTAATTCCATTCCTATATACCAGGTTAGTCCCAGCGCGGGCGCAAACGGCAGCATCAGTCCATCGTCTGCGGTGACGGTTAATCCCGGCAATACAACCACTTTTACAGTTACCCCCAATGCCGGATACTCTGCTGCTGTTGGCGGGACATGCGGAGGAAGTCTTTCGGGAAGTACCTACACGACTGGGGAAATTATTGCGCCCTGCACCGTTACGGCCAGTTTTAGTCCGCAAGGGGGAACGGCTCCCGGGCAGCCGACAAACGTAAGGGCAAAAGCCGGCAACGCACAGGCAACGGTGAGCTTTAAGCTGCCTCGAAATGGCGGGAGGCCGATAACGGTTTGCACCGCGACCTCGAAACCCGGCGGTCTCACAGGCACGGGTGCGGGAAGCCCCATAAACGTGTCGGGCCTGACCAACGGCACTGCCTATACATTCAGGGTAACGGCGACCAACGCGGCCGGGACCGGCAAGGCGTCAGAGCCCTCCAACAAGGTAACTCCCGCTACGGTCCCCGACGCGCCAACAATCGGAACTGCAGAAGCCGGCGACGGCGATGCAAAGGTCAGCTTCTCGGCTCCGGCCTCGAACGGTGGAAGCCGCATTACCTCGTACACCGTGACATCCAGTGCAGGACAAAGAGGCAGGGGTGCGAAAAGCCCGATAACCGTCAAGCATCTGACCAACGGCGATTCCTATACATTCACCGTAACGGCTAGAAATAAGGTTGGGACCGGTCCGGCCTCAAGTTCATCCAACAGCGTTACGCCCACCAAGTAGTTTAAAAACCAAAGTGCCGCTACAAGGTATGGAGGCAAAACGGGCAGGTCAATACTCATGCCGCCTCACACCCGCCAGGCCGGCACCAGCCGTGTCTGGTGGGCACACTTTTTCCGTGCCCACCAGACATTCATGCACCGGATGTGCTTGGTGGGCATGATAATAGGGGCTGTTGCCTGAATGCACTTTCTAACCATGAGCGCCATACGCGATAATTT
>JBELAB010000054.1:0-10651 GCA_049509275.1 Syntrophobacteraceae bacterium
GCTTGCGACTCGAAGTGTATCCGATCTTTATCGCAAGATACGGGGAGCGGGGAATTTCTTTTCGTATCTCTGCACGGAGCACCGCAGAAGGTGAACAGCCCGGAGCCTCTGATATCGGTCATTGTTGCAGCATACAATTGCCGGGACACGATCTCAAAGTGCCTTGAATCCCTGAGCAGGCTGGATCACCCGGGCTATGAGGTCATTGTCGTGGATGACGGATCAACCGATGGGACCTCAGAACTTTGCGAGACATTCAGCGGCGTGGAAGTGATCAGGCTTGACAGAGGAGGACCCTCACGGGCCAGGAACACGGGTGTAAGGAAGGCCAGGGGAAAGTTCGTCGCCTTTACCGACAGCGATTGTTCTGTGGACAGCCAATGGCTGAAGGAACTTGAGAAGGGTTTTATCGGCCCGGATGTGGCCGGAGTTGGGGGAGATCAAGTAAGTCCGGCCGATGAATCGGAAATGGGAAAAAGGATACAGGAATTTCTTAAAATCAGCGGCTTCGTAACCCGATATATCCAAACAGGGGCCGCTTTTGGTGAAACCACGCACAATGCGAGCTGCAATTCGGCCTACAGGAAGATCGTTTTTGAGGAAATCGGAGGATTTGACGAGGAACAGTTTCCCGGGGAAGACCTGGAATTGGACCTCAAGATTTCGCGGAAAGGATACCGGCTGATTTACAACCCGGCGGCGCTAGTAGGTCATTACCGTCCCGGGACGTACCTGAAATTCTGCAGGATGATGAGAAGGTACGGGGCCGGAGAATGGCACCTTGTGAAGAAATATGGCTTCTTCAGGCCGCCCGATTTCGAACCTGTCGTAGCGGCCGCCGGCCTGGTTTCTCTTTTTGCCTTGCTGGTTGTTTATCCCTTCACATGGTTCTTGTTTCTGCTCCCTTGGCCGGTTCTGAGTTTGTGGTTCTTCCTCAAAACAGGCAGTCTTGGCAGGACTATTCAGTTTATCCTCTTCTTTCTAATCGTATTGACCAACTGGAACTGGGGCTTCTTTACGGGCCCTTGGCGCCGGCCGGTGAAACGGGCAACTTGTGGTGGACATGGATAACACGGATAATTTTTCTTCGATGGCAATTCCTGAGGGGCGCATTTTGAGTTCCCGGCTGCAGGAGATGGAGGGGCGTTCTGTCCCCAAAAGTCTGACCATTGTGATTCCGGCATTGAATGAAGAGGATGCTATCGGGGATACAATAGAGCGATGCCTGGCTGCCAGGGAAAGTATCATCAGGAATACACCCATACGCGAGGTCGCTATCATAGTGGTGAGTGACGGAAGTACGGATCGTACCGCTGAGATCGCTCTTTCCTACGAGTCTGTGGATGTAATCGCTTACGAAACGAACCTCGGCTATGGGGCTGCCATCAAAGGCGGGTTCGCAAAAGCATCGAGCGACCTTGTATGCTTTTTGGATGCCGATGGGACCTGCGACCCGGAATATTTCGTCGATTTGTGTAACGCGGCTATTAACGATTCCGCCGATCTGGTGCTTGGGTCCCGAATGCATAAAGAGAGCAAGATGCCGGGGCTTCGCCGGTTTGGCAACCGAATGTTTGCCGCAACGGCTTCCTACCTGTCCGGGAAAAAAATAATCGATACGGCTACCGGCATGCGCGTCATCAGGAAAGACGCCCTGCCGAAACTCTATCCTTTGCCTACGGGACTTCACTTTACGCCTGCCATGACGTTACGGGCGCTGGTGTCCGATCTGCTCATCCTTGAGTTGCCGGTTCCATACCATGAAAGAACCGGACGATCCAAGCTAAGCGTCCTGCCCGATGGGCTGCGTTTTTTTCTTGCCATCATTGAGATTGCCCTGTGCTATTGCCCTTTGAAATTCTTCGGTTCCGCCTCCATTCTGCTTTGGCTGGTCGCTATGGGCTACAGCATCAATCCGGCCTGGAACTATATTGCTCGGCATGTTATCGGGGACAACTTCATCTACCGGCAAACAGTAATAAGTACTTTCTTTCTCGCCGGGCTGCTGACGTTATCTATCGGAGTGGTGGCAGAGCGTGTGGCGGCCGTGCTCAACGGCAATACTCGCCACCACTCCGCCTTGGGGCGGTGGGTCCTCCGGCTCTGCTCGACCATTAAAATGCTGGTGGTTGGGTCCGTATTGATTTTTATCGGGGTTTTCAGCAACATCGGCGGGCTCGCCGAATACCTGATGACACGGCACGTCAGCTATCACTGGGGTGTTTTGTCAATTGGATCGTTGTTTGTTCTGGCGGGCCTGCAATTCACAGCCATGGGAATTTTTGAACTCCTGATAAACCGAATTCTGGAAAGGAATACAAACGGCAATAAGGGTCATTAGCCGGTATCTGCATTTTTTTTGAATTCCTCTCAAAAGTCGCTCTTACCCCACTATTCCCCCGGCGTAGAGTTGGGAGAGAGTAACGCCTTCCACCGGCCCGGTCCGGACAAGCCAGCTCAAGAATTTTCGGATTTTATTAACCAGCGAGTTCACTGCTTTTTCAGTGGGAAATGAGGGACTCGCTCCCGGTTTGAGCTCGGATGAATGGAGAAACATATTGAGGACCTTCCCGTTGCGCGAGCGGTGCAATCGGGCAGCTAACTTCATCGACTGCATGGGGAACCACGCCGGGTGTATGCCGGCCGAAGCGATGTAGCGGAATCCCGTGAAAACAGCGTTCCTGTTTCGCTCAGAGATGTTTGAGGCCAGTTGGTGAATCAGTTGAGCTGCGGTGCGTGAGAGCGGAACTATTGTCAACGGGACTTCGAGTATCGAATTGCCGGGCCGGGATGGGTCCGCATGGCGCCTGAACGGGTCTGCCGGCGCAAGAAAGTGATCAGGGCCTCCGGAAAATCTTTGCATGGGTACGACACTGCTGTCCACATTTAACCCGAATTTGGGCAGCAGGTTGAAAACCATTTCCCCGATGTCGAATCTGCCCATCCTGAAAGCCTGTGGAACAACTCCCAGGTTGTCTCGCAACGAGGCCAGAAGCGTTTCGAATTTCGCTTCGAGCAAAGGACGCGGAAGCAGGTCTGAACGGATCGGTTCGCGATACGGGAGAACCTGAAACGGCGGCGTGCTCCAGTGGTGCAGATGGGCTCCGATTTCCGCCCGGAACAAATCGCGAAAATATTGGAGAATTTCCTGGCAAGGCGGGGAAACGGCCACCCTGTAGGTGGTCAGGAGCGTAAGAGGAAAGCCGAATTCAGAGGTAACGAACTCCAGCCGGCGCAGCTCCTTTACGTTCTCAACCCCCGGAGGTGTACGCGGATACCTGCCGGAAAAAAGGCCTTCCTCCTCCACGTCAATGCTGATTACAAGTCTCAAGAGGCGCCTTCATCGGATTGAGAGGCAGCCATGGATGCGCTGTTCTTCTTCGCAATTTTCCTCAAATCGATGGCTACCTTGACGCTCTTGAACCCGGATTTGTTGAAAGCGGTCTTGAACGCGCGGGCAAATGCACTCAAAGAGTAGGTGTGGGTAAGGAGGCCCTCAGTGGGGTATCCTTTCGCCAAAAGATCCATAGCCATCTGGTAGGTCCGCACCCATTGCCCCTCATAATTTCCGGAAGCATAGCAGGACGAGCCCGTAACCCTCAGTTCTCGAAACCACAGGCTGGAAAAATCCACACGGCCGATACTCCCGGCTGTTCCGACCATTATGTATTTTCCTCGGGCCCGTAGCGCGAGAAGCCCTTCCTGAAGAGAGCGCCTGCTCGCAACAAAGTCAAAAACCAGGTCAGCCCCCCCTTCCAGGTTCCCGCCTCCCAATGTGGTCGGGATGAATTTCGCGCCAACCGCTTTGCCCAGTTCGCCCCGATTGGATGACTTCAGGACCAGGTCTGCGCCCCCATTTCGCGCCAGTTCCTGCTGAAAAGGGTAGCGCGCCACGACTGCGAGCCGGGCTCGAGACCCAAGCGCCCGAAGGATTCGAATGGCGTGCTGTCCCAGGATCCCCGCCCCAAAAAAGACCACTGTCTGGTCATCGCGGGGGAAATGGTCCAGGATGGGCTGTAGGGCCGAGGCGAGCGAGTCTGCCAGCACGGCCTTCTCATCCGTGAGCGAATCGGGTATGCGGATCAGCCTTTCGGGAGGCGCGATCATGAACTCGGCCATTCCGCCCCCGAGGCTTCTGTTGTAACCGATGACCGGTCCCGCAGCCAGGTTTCCGGCTGTGAAGGATTCGCAAATGTTATAAAAACCCTGGCTGCAAAACCGGCATGGAGGCATTCCTCGTTCTGCGCACGAGAGCAGCGGCTCAACCACTACCCGGTCGCCTGCATTCCATTCCGAATCCTTCGGCGCCGCAACTACCGCCGCCGCTATTTCATGGCCCAGCACAGCGGGAAAAGACGCGTATGGTTCCATGAGGAATGACTCCATTCCGCGAAGGAGCCCAAGGTCCGAGCCGCAGATACCGCAAAGGCTGTTTTTCAGGAGGACCCAGCCCCTTTCGTTTCCGGGGAGAGGTATTTCCTTTAGTCCAAACGGGGCCAGGCGGTGGAAGAATCGCCGCGGCTGGATTCTGCCGAGTATCCGGCCCAGGAGATAAAGGGGGACTGAGCGTCTGTAGACAAGAGCTTTCATGGTTATCTATTTGATTCTTGTGGATCTTTCGGAAATGCCCCCCCGATTCCCCTGCGTTTCAACGACTAATGTTGAAATTCAGATCGATCGGAGTATAATCCTCAGCCTGACCACAACTGTAAGCAGAGTTCATAGTTGAAATCAATTCAAGCCCTTGTGCCACAAAAGCCCAGGGGTGTCAAGTGGCCGGCTCAATCAGCGGTCAGCCTCAAGACAGGTCTTTTAGAAAGAGAATTTAGGTGAAAGACAGATGCAGCAGTATCGGGCGAGGTGCGGTGCTCAGGAATCTGTGGCGGTTTGCCCGCCATCCCCGAATCGCCGCCAAGCTCGCAGCATTGCAGGCGCAAAAGATATTTTTCAATCAGCTTTCTAAAGGCTATCGCCAGGGCTACGGGGGAAGGGTCCTGCAGCTCAGTCTTCGGCTTACCGACTTGTGTAACCTGCGCTGCACCACTTGCGGCCAGTGGGGCGAAGGGGGATTCCTGCGTGACAAGGACCTGAAAGAACTGAAGAAGCACGAAGTGCCCCTTGGCCGGTATCTGGAGCAAATAGCCGATCTGGTCCATTACGGCCACGGCCCTTTCTTATACCTGTGGGGTGGTGAGCCGATGCTCTACGACGGGGTTGTGGACCTGATCGAATCCGCCACGGCAATGGGATTGCCGGTTTCAATCGCAACAAACGGCACCCGGATCGCTTCATGTGCCACGCGCCTGGTAAGAGCTCCCCTTTTTCTACTTCAGGTATCTATCGACGGCCCTACAGAGGAATTGCACAACAGTATTCGCAATGGAGCGGGACGCTTCAACAGCTTTGCAGAAATTAAAGCGGGTCTGGCCGAGGTAAATCGGCAACGGCGCTCTCAGAAGAATAACCTGCCCCTGATTGCCTCGCTTACCACGATTTCCAGGGCGAATCTGAACAACCTTGCGGATATTTACGAAGCTTTTCGAGAGCATGTCGACCTTTTCGTGTTCTATCTGTCCTGGTGGATCGATCGGGACCGTGCCGACGCCCACGAGAAGGATTTCGCGGGACGGTTCGGTTTTGCTCCTTCATTGCACCGGGGCTGGATAGGGGATTGGAAACCGAAAGAATACGGCGCACTGGATCAGCAGTTGCGGGAGCTGACGGCCCGGTCCCGCCCCATGAGTTTTCCTCCTGTGATCCTGATTCCGAATATTTCGGGCGAGGAAAACCTCCGGCGCTATTACACCGACCATTCGTGCCGGTTCGGCTTTGACCGGTGCATTTCGATCTTCAATGCAGCAGAAGTCAACAGCAACGGGGACCTCTCACCATGCAGGGACTTTCACGATTACGTTGTGGGAAACATCAAGAGGTCCTCTCTTACCGAGCTGTGGAATTCTCCGGCCTACCTTAGATTCAGGCAAAGCATTTCCACTGAAGGCCTGATGCCTGTATGTTCGCGATGCTGCGGGTTGATGGGATACTGAAAGGCAATGGGGTCCATATTAACACTGATTACGAACTTCAATTGAGATCCGCACACTTACCCGCCGTTTCCAGGAGCGCGTTTTCAGTAAGTTTCACGATTTGCCTCAGAGAATAATGCCGGACTGCCCGCTCGCGCGCTTTAAGGCCCATTTCATTCCTCAGTCCGGAATCTCTCAGTATCCTGAGCATCGCTTCAGCGAGCGCCACGGGATCGCGGGCGGGGACAACGAGGCCGGTGACCCCGTCCTCAACCAGTTCCGGGGCGCCTCCGGCCCTGGAGACAACAACCGGCAGTCCCATCGACATAGCCTCGAGCACTGCATTAGGAAATCCTTCCGACCTGGAAGGGAGCGCGTATACCCAAGCCCTGCTCAAATAAGGCCTCACATCCCGTGTCCCGAAAATATGGGTGACGCATTCACCGAGACAGTTAGATTCGATGAACTGACGGAACCTGCCCCTCAAATAACCGTCTCCGACCACAATCAGGCGGGCTTCGGGAATCTTTTCGAGCACCTGTTTAAAAGCGCTAAGAAGGTTCAGAGGGTCTTTTTCCTTAACGAGACGGCCTACATAGACTATTGTTGGGAGCAGGTCCTTGGGCTGGGCATCAGGAGCGTAATACTCATTATCTACCCCGTTCGGAATGACTGCGATACGATTCGGGTCCACCCCGTGTATTTTAACGATGGATTTCTTCAGGGCTTCAGCGTTCGCTATGATGAGATCGCTCAAGGGCCAGAGCAAAGCTTCGTATTGCTGATCGTTGTACCCCCGCCAGCTCGATGCTATGACGGGGATTCCAATTATCGATCCAAAAAGCCGTCCCCAGATGTTCGGAACTGAAGTGATTGTGTACAGGATTCCGGGCCTTGCCTTCTTTAGCCTGAAGTAAAGCCGGCCAAGAGCCCTCGGAGTCACCCGCGAATCTCTGGTGAGATAGACGACCTTGCGGCCCGTGGCCGTGGCCATCGGGGCCATATCATCGCCGTTTCGCAGCACCCATAGCTCTAGGTCAAACAAGTCTCTGTCGAGATGCTCAAGAAGATGCAACGCATAGCGCTGGGAGCCGCCAAACTCCAGGTCTTGAACAAGCAGGACCGTCTTTATTGGAAAGGATTTTGCCAAGCTCATGGATTATGCAGTCCGCCGGCTTTTTCCAGGAACAGATCGAAAATCCTGCCGTGGTTGGCAACCGGATCAAATTTCTTGAGAACCAGTTTCCTGCCCCTCTCAGCCATCTCCAAAGCCGCTGACCTGTCGCTTATCACTTTCCGGATGGCGTCGGCCAGGGCCGGCGGGTCCTTTTGGCGCACCAGCAGACCGGTTTCATTATTTATGATGACCTCCGGTATGCCGCAGACATTCGTTGAAACCACGGGCAAACGATGCATCAAGGCTTCCATTATGACGGTGGGCAACCCGTCCCTGTCGCCTGACTTATGAACGGCGCTGGACATTACAAAAATATCGGCCGAACAAAAAAGCTCCGAGACTCTGTCGTGGGGAATAAACCCCGGATAAGATATATGGGTTTTCAGGCCTAAACGATACGTCCAATACTTCAGTTGAAGCCTTCTTGGGCCGTCTCCGGCAAGGGTGAGGTGAAAATCGAGGCCGGATTCTTTCAGTATCCCGCATGCGCGAAGAAGAACCTCAAAGGCCTTTATTCTATCGAAACGTCCAAGAGCTAGCAGTTGGTATGGCGGCTTCATAGCCACCGGGGCATCTTTGAAAGGCCCTGAAGCAATGCCGTTATAAATCCCGTAAATCTTCGAAGCAGCCTGAGGCAAAAAGCCATTCAGATAGGGGACATTTGTCATGTTATCGGAGGTAACGAAAAGGCTGTCTCTGATTTTTTCCTTCAGAGCGCCGTCGGGCGGATAGATGTCGCCGGCCCTGCCGGCAAAGCTGAACGGTATGCCGGTGAGTCTGGATGCTATCCAGGCAGCCATTGCGGGTCCCATGGCCCATGGTGCGTGAATGTGATCGAAACCTTGCTTTTCGAACATCCTGGCAAGAGTAAAGGCGCACAGGAAAGCGAAGATGTTTTCGCCCCCGAATTCCAGCGATTTCCATTTGCGGATCGGGACCGTCCTGAACAGTTCCCATACCAGTTCCGGCTTTTTTCGGCGCCAGTAAGCGATATCGCCGGGCAGCCGCTTCAGGACGGCGATTCCCAGGCGCTTGACGTCCCCGTAGGCCTGCATCTCCGAAGATAGTTTCCTGCTCAATTGTCCGTAAATGGTGAAGACTTCGACAGGAAGGCCAAGTCGTCGCAAATTGACGACTTCCCGGAAGATAAAGGTTTCGGAAGGCTTAGGAAACCATAACAGAATGTAGGCGATTTTGGGCAGTTTCAAATCGAGCGGGCCTCGGTTTCAGACTTGATTTCGGCTTCTCCAAGCTTTTCCTTTAATTTTGCAGCAATTCTTTCATTCCCGCAGAAATCTCTCTTGCCGATGTTGACCCGGTATTCGGCGAGCTTTTCCTCAAAACGCGCTAAACACGAAATGTGCGGAACAGCGTCCAGAGAATAGTCACCGTAATTAAGCTTCCTGACCATGTGAGCATTGAAAAACTGCTCATATGCCATATGAATCGGATAAGAAAAAATCGGTTTCCCAAAAAAAAGGGCTTCTGAGATAAGGTTATGGCCTCCATTGCATATAACATAACGGCAGGTTGCAAGGTCTTTCAAAAGGCCGATTCTGGATGGCGGCCTGAAAACGATGTTCCTGCTGCCGGGCTTTTCTCCATGGCCGTAGACTGTGTAACGATTTCCTGTCTTCTCCAGCTCGGGGACCAGTTTTCTGAAAGTCGGGGAGGTCTGGTAGACGAAAATATGCTCTCCGGTCGCAGGCTGGACATCTCTTAGATCTTTTCGCAAGACCGGAGGAAAAACGTCCGTAGTCTTAGGGTCTTGCGGCGGGAATTCGTAAAATGAGCTTATGAAATAATGATCGGCCTTGCTGAACATCAATTTCAGAGGCAGCGCATAAAGAAATCGGCTGAGCATCTGCCCCCTTGGAATTTCAAATCGAAGTTTGGTCAGAAAATGCTGATTGTCGAGGCTGATGCACATAATCCCCAACTCCCTGGCGATAATAGCAGTAAAGTATTCGTAGGCCGTTATGGCCAGGCAGGGTGAAAATCTCTCGATTTGTCCCATAATCCGCTTAACGGAAGGGCTTCTTTCGAACAGGACTTTAGATCCGTTCCTGATAGTGGCTGCAATGTCAACTTTGTTATCAACATAAAAAGTTGCAGGGACAGGGACCTCCAGGAACGAAAATCCCATTTTGACAACTTCTCGGACCTTTCCGGCGCCCAGAAACAGGTACTCGTGTTGAGGGGCCTGCTCCGCGAGGGCTAATGCCAGGCTCAAATGCCCGTAGGCATCACCCATTACTCCGACAATAATCCTGGCCAAATCAAAAAAACCCTCCGGCCCGCATCAACACAGATGCCGGCAGAATCGATAACGACCGGTTAAATCATTTTCATAATCGCATAATCCCATAAAACAGGTCAACGTTCCGAAGCAGATGAACAAACCTTGAATCATCACGGTCCGCCGGTCCGGTGCCCTCTCTTCGCATACGGGTTTGCGGCCAGGTACTCCGCGAGGTGTTTCTGGCTGTGGACGAAACTGCACTTTAAACAAGGATGCTGTAAGTTAGGGGCCAACTCACCTGCCGCCAATCTGTTGAACATATTTCTCGCTTCAATATACCTCCGGGTTGTGCTTTCAATGCATGAAATATGGGTAAAATCATCTTCTTGAAAATACAGATAAAAACATGGTGCAATCCCGCCATCAGAGTTTAATACTATTGTTCTCCATAATTGATTGCACGATCCACTGTCTTCATCTACTTGGATAATTTCTTCTTCAGGTCCACCAGCTATACGAGACCTGAATATATCAACACCTATTTTGCTGGCTATACGGAGTGCATCCAGCACCTGATGAGCATTGTATTTAAAGGTAAGGTACTTTAGTTCTATAATAGGGTTGTAAAGATGCATTCTTTCTCTGTAGTCGATGATATGTTTCAGATTTTCGATAACTAAGGAAAGAGATCCTTTCCTGTGATATAGTTCATAAATATCCTGTGTTGCACCGGATATGCTTACAATAAGTGAATCCAAACCAGCATCACATACCTTTTCGAGAACGGACTTATTTCTTATATTTAAATTTGACGATATCATATTAAATATACGTCTTTCATGAAACAAGTTCACAATGTCGGATATTCTTGGGTGCAATAATGGTTCGCCCCAATTGAACAGGTCTGCCTCAATCAGGTATTTTCCATAACGATCGAGGAATGTTTTGACCAAATCAACGTCGATCATGCGTTCAGTGCGTCCACTGGTCTGCCCCCGGCCAGTAGGGCAATAAGGACAGTCCAGATTACAGGCGTTGCTGACATCAACTACTGCATGGAAAGGGAATCCTCTGGGCAGACTGACTCTTTTCAGTCTTGCGTACTCTCGATTCAAGAGGTTTACAACCTTTGATGGAGTCAGATATTTAACTATGCCAAGTGAATTTGAAATTACCTCTTTTGCGTCCCCGAACTGTCTTGGGACA
>JBELAB010000055.1:0-10619 GCA_049509275.1 Syntrophobacteraceae bacterium
GCCGTCCCATTATTTCCAGCGGACTGATTTGACAGCCAAAAACCGCTTGAATAAAGGGTTTTCCTGGTACTGTGTTGTGGAAATGATCGTCCTTCGGGGTCGGACCGCCCTTAAGCGTGCCTGCCCAAGAAAAGGGCGGTCCTGATTGACTAAGGGATTGGGATTTTGTTTTTCACCGTTCACCCTGATGAGGTCGAGGACAAGCTTTGCGACGGTCTCAATGCGATGGCAAATAACCCGGAACGGCTCCGGAGTTTAACATATTTTCCGTATTTACATATTACTGTTTAGGTAGCAACTTGGTATTACTCCCTCCCGCAGTAGTTCAACGAAACGCTATAGGCCAGTTCTCGATTAGCTGCCTGACTGCGGGTTTTCTGCAACGCAGGGTCAGGAGATCCATTATTGCGTTATCCGCTTAAATGCCGGGCAATCCGCGCCGGGGGATGTACATAAGTCTTATACCTTCCTTAAGTGCTTTCACAGGGAGACCCTCGGTGAAGAATTTGAGGTTATGCGGCATGGGTGGAAGGCCGTGCGAAATCGCCGGTGAGATAGAAATTCTTTTTGAGACTGTCTCTCAGTTCCCCTCTCAAGTCCGGATGCGCTATATTGATCAGGGCTTCTGCCCGCTGTCTCCTTGATTTGTATCTCAAATCGGCGACCCCATATTCTGTCACCACGTAGTGCGCATAAGTCCTGGGGACGGTAATTGGTGTGCCAAGGGGCATTTCCGGGACAATCGAAGACACAAGGCTCCCATCCTTCAACTGCCTCGCGGAATAAAACAGGGTGATGCCCTTTCCCCCCTTGGAATGATACGCGCCGATCACGAAATCCAACTGCCCCCCTGAACCGCTTATCATCCTGTGTCCAAGTCCTTCGGAGCCAATTTGTCCTGAGAGGTCAACCAGCAGACCCATATTCATGGCGACGAAGTTAGGATGCCGGGCAATAAGGGCAGGGTTATTGGTGTAGGATGCGGGTTCGAATCGGCATGTGGGGTTTTGATGAACGTAATCGTACATGCCTTCATCGCCAAGGCAGACTGTCGCTATGGACACGCCTTGATGGAGTGACTTTCTGTTATTTGTCACGATCCCCTTTTCAACGAGCTGTGGAAGAGCAATGGGGAACATCTCCGAGTGAACTCCTAGGTCACGCTTACCTTCCAGTCCTGCAATAACAGCTTCCGGAATAGCGCCTAAACCCATCTGCAGGGTATCCCCGTCATTGATCAATTCCAGGACATGTTCGCCGATTATTTTCTCTTTCTCCCCAGGGGCAGTCCTTCCAAAAACGGGGATTTTTGTCGAATTCTCCACGAAGAAGTCGAACTCTGAAATGTGCATCCAGTTGTTCCCAAAGATAACAGGCATCTGATCATTGACTTCCGCGATGGCAACCCGCAGTTTCCCCAGCTTTTTCCCACGACGAATCGCCTCCATGGTGTAGAAATTGGTTAAACCCAGATTTAGAAAACCTTTTTCATTTGGAGGACCCACCATGGCGATGTAGACATCCGACCAACGCGCGTATCGATCTCCCAGATCGTGACCCTGCTCCGGATAGAAGTCAGTTAATCCGGATTCGATTATCTTTCTCGTCAGCGGCATGCCGAAACAAGGGTGGTAATCGATGTGGCCATCCAGCTTTAACATGAATTCAAAGTCGTAGAGTCTTGACGGACGTACAGTAACCGAGTCGCTGATGGTCACATTGGTCAATTCTTGCCCGCGGTCCAATATGGAATCATACATTGCTGCCGAGCAGGCACCTATGGCCAACCCTACACCGACGAAATCTCCCGAACGAACCTGCCGGGCAGCGTCCGCAAATGAGACGGTCTTTCTTTTGTATTCTTCTCTCCAGTCCATAATCCCTGTCTCCTTTCGATTGCTGTTCCTAAGATTTCGAGTTTGGCACAGTCAGTTCCCCTTCGTGATCCTAAGATACGCAGGGTATAGAGATATCCTGGGATGCGGCCTCAGAATAGTTTTTCTTATCGCAAGCACAGCAGGGACTTGGGCATGTAACGAATCCTGCATCCCATGCCATTAGCTCCGCGCAGGACCGTGAATGAAAATACTGGCAATCAACTTCCGGACGGTCTTTTTCAGGCTTTCCTTGTTCCTTCCACCTACGCACGCATTCCTACATGATCTGACCGACCATTTTTGGGTCAGGAGCACCGGAAGTCATGACCACCTCCAATTATCTCTGTTAGACTTGACGACAGCGGCCGGCAAAGAAAATAACCTGGAAATCACATGACCACTCAGTCGTAAACTTTGATGGCCTCATTGGGACAATCCACTTCACACAGTCTGCATGTCATGCACAGGTCAATGTGGTTTGGTTTGGCTTTATTCTCTTCGACCATCAAAACGTCCATAGGGCATGCCTCGACACATGTTGCACATCCATCACAAAGCTCGGCGTTCACTTCAATTTTTGGCATTGTCTCTAACTCCTTGGTTCCAATTCAACCCATGCGATTCGGCTTGTGATCACTCAGGCAGAGGCTTCCATTCATTCTGAAATGACCAGGTAGCCCTTCTTATGGTCATAGGGATGCAGTTAGATCTGACGTGCCACATAGTTGGCCGTGTGGATCGCTTTCTCAACCTTCTCGGGACCTGCGCAGTCGCCGATCTCCCATAGGTTGATGCCTTGCCCCGCCAGCTTATGATAGAGATCTCTATTCGCCGCTCTGCCTGTTGCAACTACCACCGTATCAACCTGAATGCTCTGTTCGTTGCCTTCCTTGGTCACATACTTAACTTGCCCGTCGGCGATCTCTTTGACCTTCGTTTCGGTGAGGCATTTCACCCCGGCTTCAGCCAGAAACTCGTTAATAACAATGAAGCGAGTGATCATTGAATAGGGAGGCCACCCAACCATGGGTCCTTCCTCGATAAGAGTCACGTCTTTCAATTTGGCCTCGTCTTTCACACCCAGTGCCCTTTCTCCAGGCTGACGGTGGTACTTGTTAAAGCCGGGCTCGGGCATTTCTCTACCCTCCCTCCCCAGAGAAATGGCCAGCTCAGCACCGTATTTTCCTCCGACAACGGCCACCCGCTTACCCACGGTCTTCTTACCGGAGAGCACTTCATCGAGTGTCACAACTCTCGGGCCATTGATGCCGGGGATCTCAGGAACGGTCTCTCTGGCTCCCGTAGCCAGAATGACGGCATCCGGCTTCCTCTCCTTGATCAACTGATCGGTGACTTCCGTCTTGAGCTCGACCTTGATGCCCATCGCATCGATTTCGCGGCTCAGCCACCGGCTGATATTCATCAATTCCCTGGTGTAAAGCCTCGGATAGTTCGAAGCGAGATTCAGGTAACCTCCTTGTTTGTCACTCTTCTCGTATATGGTCACTTTGTGTCCTCTAAGGGTGGCAACCCTGGCAAACTCCAACCCGGCCGGTCCTGCTCCGACAACCATGATGCTCTTGGGCTTCCTGGCAGGCACCATCCGGTCCTCATCCCAGGATGAATCCCTGTTGTACTCAAAATTGACAGCACAGCGGCTTGGTCGGTTTACAAGGTCATCTTCCATACAAGTCTGACAGGCTAAACATTGCCTGATATCATCAAACCTTCCTTCCAGGGTCTTTCGGGCAAATTCTGGATCTGCTACTGAACCGCGGCCTATGCCGACAATATCGAACTTCCCTTCCTCGATCATTTTGACTGCCAGGCGTCCGTCGTTAATACGGCCCAATCCACAAACCGGCACTCTCACAACTTTCTTTATTCTCTCCGGCATATAGGCCCAAACGCCTCTGGGCTCATACATTTCCGGCATCACAGAAACAAAGCTCTCAAATACGCCGCAGGTAACATCGAACATGTCGCAGCCCACTTCTTCCATGGCCGGTGCGATGTAGCCGCAAAAATCGTCGATTGTGTATCCCCCCACGACAAACTCGTCCGCCGCAACTCTGCAGGCGATAGGATAGTCGCCAACGGCCTCCCTCATCTTAGTCAAGAGTTGACGGATGAACTCCAGCCTTTTTTCTTCTGTTCCCCCCCACTTGTCTGTTCTGTGATTGGTGAATGGTGACATGAACTGTTGAGGCAGGAACCCATGGGAACAATGGACAAGGACCATATCGTACCCGGCTGTCTTGGCCCTTAATGCTGCTTTGGCGTAATCGTCAAGGATGCCCCAAATTTCATCTTCCTCCAACTGGCGAGGAGGAATCTGAGGAGGAAAAGGCATCGGAGGAGTGGTGCTGGAAGGAGCCAGGGCCTCTTGTTTTACGTGCTTGGGCAATAGCAGCGGGTTACATTGCCGGCCTGCGTGATGCAACTGGATCATCGCCTTCGCTCCGCCCCCGTGGATTGCTTCCACCAGATCGTAAAGGGCGAGCACCTGACTATCGTCGAAAATACCGAGTGTGCGAGGAAAAAGCCTCGTAGTCTCGCTAATAACCGCACCCTCTGAACAAACAAGGCCCCACCCTCCCTTTGCTCTCCTGTACGTAGCGTCAATGAGAGTCTTGCCGGCGCAGCAATCCTCTCTCACCACGTTGGAAATCATGGGTGGGGCATATAACCTGTTCTTCAGTTCAACGTTTCTAATCATGATGGGTTCTGAAATCCTGGGCATAGCTTTCGCTCCTTCTTAAGCACTGAAGATCATTTCACACACGCTCTCCTCTGGCAGGATGCCATGAGTGCCCTGCCGAAGCTGGATTCGCATGCAAGGATGATTGATTCCTTTTTCGCTCTAACTATTCAATTTTCTGCGGTGGAAGGGCAGATGTCATGGCACGCATAACAAGAGCAACATATGTGCCACATGGGAAGGAAGAGGAGATGAGCAATTGAAGTAAAATTACTAGTAGATATTACAGTATGTTAGGGTTATGAAGGCCGGAGAACCCGACGCGTGTGCGGCTGCTAATCTCAGTGAAACAGGGCTGATGAGGACTGGATGATTTCGCATTGTCGCGAATACTTTGCACAACTGCGGATAGATATAACTCATTTCGTTTTCTTGATCCGAATGCTCAGGGCATCCAGTTTCCGGTAGATGGTGGCGATATGCATTCCGCTTTGCTTTGCGGCAATATTCAAGTCATCGCCGGACCTTTCGATGAGCTTTTCAAAGTATTTTCTGTCAAACTGTTCTTTGGCTTTATGATACTCCCCATCAAACAAACTTTCGCTATCTTGCGACCCATCCTCCTCGAAGTACCTTGACAGGTCACTTGCCTTGACCATCCGCCCGGAGTGGAGGACAATCACCCTTGAGATGAAATTTTTGAGTTCGCGGACATTCCCGGGCCATTTTCGGCTAATCAAGTATGCAATAGCATCTTCAGAGAAGTTCTTCTTTTCCACTCCGACCTTCACGCAATAATCTGCAGCAAAGGAATCCACTAACAGCGGGATATCGTCCTTACACTCTTCGAGTGAAGGAAGGTTAATTTTCACGACATTTATTCTGTAGTACAAATCTTTGCGGAATCGTCCTTCCGCAACTTCGGCACTAAGGCTCTTGTTGGTGGCGAAAAGCAAACGGACATCCAGGGAAATCGGCCTTGTGCTGCCAACACGGTAGATAACTCCATCTTCAACCGCCCTTAGGACCTTAACTTGAACGGATGCAGGGGCATCCCCAATCTCGTCAAGGAACAATGTTCCACCATGGGCTTCTTCGAAAAACCCTCTTGTCGTTTTGGCTGCACCGGTGAAAGAGCCCTTCTCGTAACCGAACAGGGCGCTCTCGAGCAAAGCCTCGGGAAGCGCGGCGCAGTTTACAGGTATGAAGGTCTTTTCTCTACGATTGCTCAAATGATGGATGGCCTTGGCCACAAGCTCCTTTCCCGTACCACTTTGTCCCTCAATCAGAACAGTGGTTGCGACGTTGGCCGATTTCTGGATTAACTCGTAAACGCTTTGCATCCTTTCCGACTTACCGATTATGCCCCGAAAAGCTTCCCTTGACTTAAGCTGATTGCGCAACATGCGATTTTCATTTTTAAGCCAGCCATACTCAAGAGCCTTTCTAATAGAGATCTTTATCTTATTCGCGTCTTCAAATGGTTTGGAAAAGTAGTCAAAAGCGCCCATCTTCACGGCGCCTACAGCATCAGAAATTGAGCCGTAAGCTGTGATTATAATAATTGGGACATTGATACCAGATTCACGTAACTCCTTGAGCATTTGGAGACCATTTCCATCCGGGAGACGGATATCCAAAATAATGAGATCCGGAAGAGGCTTGCTCTTCAAGTAGTCGAAACATTCTTTCGAAGTGGCAATGGCGGCACATTTGTGGCCTTCCTCCTCGAGGATCGTTGAGAAGAATCGCCTTGCAAAGGCTTCGTCATCAACGACCATGACCGTTGATGACAGTTTAGAGATAATGTCAGCTTCATTATGATTTATCGAAATATTCAAAACGGCCCTCTTCAGTGTGAATCGGCAATACGATTACGAAGGTAGTTCCTCTGTTCTCCAAAGATTTTACTGCGATTCGACCGGAATGGCTCCTGATTACTTGAAAGGCAAAACTAAGGCCCAAGCCGGCACCTTTGATTTTTTTCGTTGAGAAGAATGGTGTAAAAATCCTCGAAAGATTCTCCTTTGAAATACCATGGCCCGTATCTTTGAACCAGACCTTTACCTCTTTTTTCTTTAGAGCGACTTTGATGCCGATGTCAAGCCACCCTCCATCCGGCATAGCCTGAAAAGCATTTATCAAAATGTTGCGGAACACCTCAAGGAGCTGGAGAGAATCTCCCTTTATCTTAGGAATGACTCCTGGAATCAGCTTCTTAAGTTGCACACCGGCAAGTTTGAAACTTTCGTGATTCCATGTTGCGTTAAGAGCGCTGTCAAGAACTTCACCGACATTCACATCGTGAAAGGTACTTTGCGGTTCGTGAATACTTTTCATCAGCGACGCCAGCAACCGCTGGCATTCTTTGGCAGCTTCATAAATAGTCTCGGCTACCTTCCTGTTGGGATCATCGGCTGCAATCTTGCCAAGCAGCAGACCAGAAAAATTGATCACCCCTACCATAGGGTTGTTGAGTTGATGAGCGATCCCGGCCATAAGCTCAGAGTAGATTGCCAGCCTTTCGGATAGAGCCAGCTTATCCTCCATTGTTTTTTCCCAAGTAATATCCTCAAGGAGAAACAGCTTCGATTTGAATGATCCATCAGTTCTTCTGATATCGTTAACCCGAATCCTGGCTGGGAAAACAGTTCCATTCCTTTTCTTGCACATCAACTCCGTCTTTGTCACTTGCCCAGTTCGGGATAAAATAATCTCTAACTTCGATGGATCAGCAAAAACACTCGAGATATGCTTCAATAGAAAATCGCCTCGGGTATACCCTAATAGGCGCTCTGAGGTCTTGTTGGTTGTTTGGATAAATCCGGCAGTGTCAGTAGTAAAGACCATATTGGGTGAAGAATCGACCAAATTATTCAAAAATTCGGAAGATTCCGCAAGCTGATTCGCAAGCTGTTCCAACGTGCGCTTATCGCGGCCTAGTTCATCAGACACATCATGTAGCAATATGAAGCCCGCTGACAATGATAAAGGTGCGCCATAGGATATACCGCAAATCTTGAAATCGTAGAACTGAGGTAAGATGTCAGTAAAAATGAAGGTGAAAGGCTCCCTATTGTTAATCAGATTCCAGTACTTGTTCCCATAGGTACCCTGATCGAAAAGGCGCTTCCATGTATCATGATAGTAAGTGCCGAGCACCTTTTCACGGTCTATCCTGGAGATCCTCTCCTGATAACGGTTAATCATCAGAATCTTTCCACCATCATCTAAGATAATCACACCTATGGGGAGACTTTCCAGTATATCTTCAATGAATGCAGTCCTGGTTTTCGGTCGCGAATCCGAACGACCTTTCATCTCATCCTCTCCTCCGTTGGCCAACCCATAAGCAAGCAGATAAACCGGTCCGGTAATCCAGAGGCTCAATCGCCCTGCGATGTTGACTAATTCTTGATAATACTACCTTCCTTCACCGGAGACTAGTAGGAACGTGTCGGAATAACGGCTTCTATAAATAGACTCCGAAGCTGGGCTTAGCGCTTTGAGCAGCAGTGCTTAACTTTTCAACGAGCAATTCAATAACTATTCCAGGACAGTAATTATTCCGTGGGCTGATGTTGACAGTAAAATGTAGAAATGGGTTCCACCACTCAATTAGAAGGTGCCACCATGCCGGTAGAGCTTTAGCAGATTGTGAGACAGACACCACATCTGCCACTCGGAGGATACGTTCTCGTATCCTCCGAGTGAAAATTGCCTTAAACCTTTCCCGTACTAGGTTGCCCTACAACGGGTATTGCTCTGGCGAGATCATCAAAAGATCGCATGTCTTATGTTCCTTCGATTACTGCTCATGCTCTCGCCCTTCTAAAAACAGCGCCTTCTATCGTTTGAAGATATGCATTGCTACAGCAGCGGCATCGATACCGATAATTCCGCCACCATTGTGTGTCATGCCAACCTTAGCATCTTTCACCTGACGTTTGCCGGCCTCACCCCTCAATTGCTTGACAATCTCGTATATCTGTCCACAGCCCGTGGCACCCAGCGGATGGCCTTTGGCAACAAGACCGCCTGATGAATTAGTGGGCATTCGACCATTCAGTTCCATGTAGCCCTCATCAATCCATTTTGGAGCATCTTCCCCTGGGCAGATTCCCAGTTCGATCAGGTACATGATTTCCGATGGCGATGTGGCGTCATGCACTTCGACCACGTCAATATCTGTCGGACCTATACCCGCTGCGTTATATAATTTGGTCGCCAGGCGCTTCGTCACACACTCCTCAACCTTACAGGCAATGGTCCCGCTTCCAACCATGGAAGCCTCTACCCAGACCGGTTTGGATCCGAATCGAGCAACCATGGATTTTGCGCAGAGGATCGCCGCTGTTCCACCATCGCCAAGAGGTGCGCACATCATGCGTGTAAGTGGATATGATACGTCACCAGACCGAAGCACCTCCTCAAGTGTGACTTCGTCCTGATACTGCGCATGAGGGTTTAATGCCCCATTCTTATGAGATTTGACTGAAAGCATGGCGTAATGCTTCTGTGTCAGGCCATATTTTTTCATATAGACTTTGGCAAGGAACGAATACATATCCATGAACATGCTTCTCTTGTCTCCTCCGCCTTCCTGGATGATTTTGTCGCCCGATCCAGTATTTTCTTCAACCTTCTTGAAGTAGGCGATGTAGTTATCCAGGTCAACGGCGCTTCCAATTGTCTGGAAGGATATCTTTTTATCCTTATGGTACAGTTTCTCGAAACCCGTAACGAGCACACAGTCGTGTACGCCGGCTGCAACCGCCATCCATCCCAGGTTGAAAGCCGATGATGAACTGGCACAGGCATTCTCGACATTGTATACGGGAATCTCATCGATCCCCATCGAAGTGAGGGCAACTTGACCGCGCACCATTTCCTGGCCGGTGAGGAGACCGGCGGCAGCGTTGCCCATGTACGCCGCTTCAATGTCTTTCTTATCAATACGGGCATCTGCGGTGGCTTCGTTCACTGCTTCACGAACAAGATCCTTATTGGTCTTCTCCAGGAATTTTCCAAAATGGGTCATACCCACGCCGATTACCGCCACATCTCTCATCTAACAACTCCTTCTGCTTTGATTTAGGATTCAATTTGATTCACAAAACGGTGGCTCATATGCATTCTCATCGGGCTACATCCGAAAATTGGGCAAGCGAGCTGAAAAGGCCATTCAGTCGAAGTCGCAAATGCACTTATCGTGATTCTCCCTGCGTACACATCAAACTGCTTTTTTCTGATATGAATACCAGGTTTTTCGAAGATCTCATGCCCTCATGCGGGGGATCGGGCCGCACCCCTTCGGGGTTAATGTCCTGCAAAGCGAAGAGCACCGAGAGCTTGATCTACCAGTGAAGGGCTAGAGCAACATATGTGCCTTGCCGACTATTCCGATACGGTTAAAACTGTTTCAAGATAAAATCAAAGGAGTTACGGGATGTCAGACAGGATATTCAGAATGGAAGCTATTGGTAATAACCTTGGATAGGCTCGATGATATTCGCAGTTATACGAAACATTCGCGGATTTACGAAAAGATCGACAGCGGTGGTCTCACCTTGACCATAGAGGCGTGCAAAAGGCTCGCAAGGAAGGCCCTGAAAGATTTTCCAGTGGTCATTAGAGAGGGCGCAAGCGTGTCCGATGCCGCCCAGGCCGAAGAGATAATTGACGGCATTGGGTCGGGCCTAATGCCGTTAACTTAACAGATATGTGCTGCCCTGCAAGTCTTTGCGGGTTTCCGACTGAAGCGGCAGAGGCGATGCTGTTTTGAATTTAGGCTTTCGCCCCCGGCGTCGCTTTTCCAGCCCTCGACTCTTTCTTCGATATTCCTGCCGGTCTCTTGGAAATTGGCGGCCTGGTTTAGAGCCAACCCTCTGCCGCGCACAGCATCGCACAAATTACTCCCAGATGGAAGGCCAGAGGCCCACATCGATACGTTCGGGGGGCGGACCACGCTAAAGCGTGCCTGCTCAAGGATTGAGCGGTCCCGATTGGCTAAGGGATTGGGATTTTGTTTTTCACCGTTC
>JBELAB010000056.1:0-10335 GCA_049509275.1 Syntrophobacteraceae bacterium
CCTTGAGTGCCATGTCTGTTTGCGATTTTCCCACGACCTGCACCTTTCCCTGCGACGAAAGCCGGGAACAGAGCATGTCGCGGATTCCCCCCTGAAGGTAGTTAAGATTTGCCGGGGTGTTCATGGTAAAGGGCAAAATCGCCACCCTGGCCGTTGCGGTGTCGCCCGCAGGGCTTTGAGCAGCCATACAGGGCGCCATAAGTCCTGAAAACAGAAATAAAAACAACGCAAATAAAATCACTGCCCTGCTATAAGACATGCCATTCTCCTTCGGGATGGAAAATCTATATTCAGTACAATAAATCAGGCTGGGTCCCCTTATCAAGTCTTTTTATTGTCGTTCCGGATGAAGTGAAAACGGATTGTTGCTTGCTCCAGTTCCTGCGCCGGCGAACCTGCCGGGCGGCGGCGGGCTATGAGGACCGTACCCAGGTTGCGTTCAAAAAAGTATCAAGTGATACCTGGCGGAGCCTCGTGATCTATGCGGCGCTTCGGCGGGGGCTGTACCGCCGCCGAAGGTTTGAGTGGCGAATCTGGTTGGCAGCCCTGCTGCCCCGCCTCGATGGCGGGCGGGCTGTGGAGTTTGCAACCGATGACGCCAGGCTCCTCATAGGGTGTCTTGCCTGCAATCTGCTTCACCTGATCCAGGATGGGACAGTCCGGTTTGAGCAAAAAACTCGTATCATATTGAATCGATATGATACGAGTTCCTATTGACTTAAGCTTGCAGAAAATTGTAAGTTCAAGCCCCTGATAGTAGCCTATTGATACAATACGAAACATCACGTTACACGTTGCAACAATAATGAAACACACTATTGCATACTGCAATATTTTCGGCGAAACACCAACCCCCGGAATTTTGCAAAATGTTACAATTTAGTGACGGCTTCTTTCTACTGAAGCTTTTCGCTTGACATTAATCGAAATCCTGAAATAGAGTCGCGAAAATATGGAGAGGGGCAAACCGTGGACTTTTCTTGGCAGGAAAGGAGGCTAAAAGGCCAATAATATCATAGTGATGGGGCTTAGTTAGGAAAGAGTTCGCAGATAACATCGGCTTTTGAGGAGGAGATGGTATGAAGTGTTTTCTAAAATTGGGGCAAAAAGTGATCTTGAAAGCCCTGACCGTAACGGTGGTGCTTGGAGCCTTTATGGTCTTCATGGGCGGTTGGGCTTACGCTCAGGAAAAGAGCGTGACGGAACAAATACTCGACATCATGTTGAAGAACCACGAGATCAGTCAGGCTCAGTACGATGCCCTGCTGAAAAAAGCCGAGGCCGAAAAACTGGCGGAGGCCCAAAAAATCGTAGAAGCGCAGAAGGCGGCAGAGGCAAAGATACCACCCCCGCGCGAGAAGCAACCGACGGATCTCAATGCCAGGTGGGCTAACGGCCTCAGGCTCACGTCGGACGATAAAAATTTTGACATACATATCGGAGGCAGAATCCAGTTTGATATTGCAGATTCGGAACCGGATCACGCTTTGGCCAAATGGGGGCTCAGCTCATTCTCATCCAGCCATGGCGTAGGCCCTGTGACGGCAGTCGGTGGGTACGGGGACCAACTGCGCAGAGTGAGATTGGACATTGACGGGACTCTCTATAATAATATCGAGTTTATCATGCAACCCGATTTTGCCCCGTCATATAAGGCCAATTTAGCCGTCGCCAGAAGCAGCACCACCGGCAGTGGAACCCTATCCACCGCATCAATCTCTATCACTTCAGGCGCTGCGGTCACTTTCGCGGACGTATGGGTGGGCGTAAAGGACATCCCATATATCGGGCGCATCAAGGTGGGGCAGATGTACGAGCCTCTCTCCATCGAACAACTGACCTCCGACAACTGGAACACTTTCATGGAGAAGGCCCTCCCGGTTAATGCATTCATTCCCGGCCGCAATGCGGGCATCCAGATGCAAAACACGGCATGTAACGATCGCATAGGCTGGATGGTGGGCTATTTCTTCCAACAACAGGCAGCAGTAACCTGGAATGGCGTACCCCTGGATACGACCGGAGATCTTTTCTCACCACATTTGGATGCCGCGCAAATAGCGACGAGGCTCACGGCCCTTCCCTGGTATGAGAACAATGGAGAACACCTGCTCCATATCGGCGTAGGCTACACGCATGAGTTCCGTTCCGATCATGTGACGAGTGCTACTACTGCCAGTTCCGGCTTTTTTAACCCCGGCTCGCTCGACTTCAAGTCCTCACCCGAAGCGAATCTATTTTCCCCACTGGTCGACACCGGATATTTCCTGGCTCGAGGAGTGGATATCGTAGATCCGGAAATTGCATTCGTGTATGGACCCTTTTCCGCGCAGGCTGAGTACATGTATGTCCACGCCAGCGATGTCGAAAATTATGCTAACGGCAATGCTCTATCGAGGACTGAGCCTTATGGCAGTGCCAATTTTTACGGCTGGTATGCGCAAGCCAGCTACTTCATAACCGGCGAGCATCGCAATTACAATAAGACCCCCTCGCCTACCGATTATCAGGGGAGCTTTGGCAGGATAATCCCGAAATGTAACTTTAATCCATATACTGGAGGTATGGGGGCATGGGAAGTTGCTGTCCGGGTCTCCCAACTGGATGTCAACGACTGGGCTGCCGGTTTCAGCGGCGGCTGTGAAACCGACTACACAGTCGGCCTGAATTGGTATCTGAATCCAAACGTCATGGTGAAAATGAATTATGTTCGTGCGGTCGTCGACGCTCATAACGTGGGCAGCAGCAGCCTCTCCAACTACAACGGCAGCCTGATACCCACGACCGGTAACGACAACATTTTCGAAACGCGATTCCAGATAGCCTTCTGATGATTTGCCCGGATTAATATCAGGAGGTCCCTACGCAGCCCCCTCAGCCGAGCGGTTTTGCTCTGCTGAGGGGGTTTGCTCACTCACCCCTTCCCACGTTGCTTCTCTTGGATGATAGACTTAGATAATAGTTTGCTCGAAAAAAATGCGCCTGACATGATAAGAGCGGCGACCGTGCGGACAGCCATGCAGAACGCACAGACATTAAACGTGGTGCGTTTGAAGGCAAGCCAAGTGTTAAGCAGATTAGAAAGTGAAATTACAATGGCGCAAAGATCTCGCTTCGCGGGGCTTCGCCCTGCTTCACTTTGTGAAGTGGGCTTACCCGGCCTCCCGTAGCGAAATGTGAGCGCGTAGCGCGGAGGCCGACCGTTCATTTTCGACAGCCCGCCCACCCACCCGCGAGACGGGGCGGGGGCGGGCTGTCTCGATGCTTGACATCGGCCACGCAGTCATGTTCTTAAATGCTGCGCCTGTTGAAGTCTTGTTGAGGAAAACCTGATGGCCAAGTTTCTCAAAGTCAAAACCCCCGGCGAGGTTTTGTCGATCTTGGACGGGATTCAGCCGCTGCCGCCCGAACCGGTTTCACTCGCACTTGCCTGCGGCAGGAGGCTTGCTTCGGATATCACGGCAGCCGAGCCGGCGCCTCATTTCGCGCGTGCGACGATGGACGGCTATGCTGTCCGTGCGCGGGACACCTTCGGAGCATCGGAAAGCCTGCCCTCCCTTTTGGAAATATCCGGCGAAGTGCTCATGGGCGAGGCGCCCGGGCCCCCTGTTGCGCCGGGAAAGGCGGTGGATATCCCGACCGGCGGAATGCTTCCCGAGGGCGCCGACGCGGTGGTGATGGTCGAATACACTTCGGTGCTCGACAATACGACAATCGAGATTACGAGGCCCGTGGCGCCGGGCGAAAATGTACTCAAGTGCGGTGAGGATATAGCGCTTGGCGAGACACTGTTCAGGCAAGGCGCCATGCTTCGGCCCCAGGATGTCGGCCTGCTGGCTGCCCTCGGAATAGTCGAGGTGGAGGTTTTCAGGGTCCCGCTGGTCGCCCTGATTTCAACGGGCGATGAAATAGTTCCGGTTGAGACGAGCCTTCTTGCGCCTGGAAAGGTAAGGGACATTAACAGCTTTAGCCTTGCCGCCCTAATCAAATCCGCCGGAGCGCGGATCGGCGTGCAGGCGAGGATTTCCGACCGTCTTGATGACCTGGTCGCGACCTGTCAGGCGGCCCTCATTGACCACGATGTGATCGTTCTGTCAGGCGGCAGCTCGGCTGGGGCGCGGGATTACACGACACAGGTCCTGGCGGCCCTGCCCGAATCGGAGCTTCTGGTGCACGGAGTCGCGATCCGGCCCGGCAAGCCGACGATCTTTGGACGGGCAAGCGGCATCCTTTTTTGGGGACTTCCGGGCCAGCCGGTATCAGCGCTGATCATCTGCCGGGCATTTGTGCTTGCCTCTCTTAGAAAGCTGCAGGGTATGAAGGAACCTGAACTTGCCCAGGCGTGCGCGCTTAGAGCGGTCCTCAACCGGCAGATCCCGTCAGTGCACGGCAGGACCGATTATGTGCCGGTTGCCCTGTCCCGAGTAAGCGGGGGCGTTATCGAGGCATCGCCGATATTCGGCAAATCGGGGGCGATCGGCATACTGGCCCGGGCCGATGGATATGTGGTCATTGCCGAACATGTGGAAGGTCTTGACCGCGGCGCTGAGGTTTCCGTTTTTTTCTTTTAGACCTTTAGAAATCTTTTCACCAGGCCGGCAATTTCTTTATCTTGAAAATCAGGCTTTTCTGAAGGTGCCCATGTAAAATTATCGGCTTCTTCCCATTGCCTTCTCACAGCCACTGCATTCGGCCCATGCGGCGCCCACACGCGAGGATCGGTCGGCCCAAAGACGGCGATCGCCGGTATTCCAGCAGCAGCCGCCAGGTGACTCACCCCCGAATCGCTTCCGATGTAGAGGCTGCACAATGAAAGCAGGGCAGAGAGCCTCAACAGCGGCAGCCCGCTTACGATGGGAACTCCAGCCTCCCGCATGGCCCCGGAAAATTCGTCCATATAGTCATCGGCAGGTCCGATGGACAGGAGCGCTTGAAACGGCAATTCCCGTTGGATCCAGTCGAGCAGTCCATGCCAGTTCCCGAGCGGCCAGACTTTGCTCCGGCCGCCGCTTCCCGGATGAATGAAAACCGGCTTGGAATAAATCCCCAGTTCGCGAAGAAGGTCCCCTGCGGCCTGTTTTTCAGAGACAGGAGGTGACAGAGTAAGGGGCTTGCCGCCAATCGGCCATCCAAGGCCGTTCAATTGCCTGCGCAGGAAACGGGAAACATGAGTATGGGTATCGTTTGCCGCAGGGAAAGATTGAACCCAGCTCACATTTGCCGAAAGGCGTGCGGAAAGTCTTTCAGCCATGAGACGAGATCCAGTCTGGCCGAAGATAAAGACCTGATCGGCCTTGAGCAGGAAATCGGGAAGAGCAGCGGTCTGCCAGAGGCTCTCGTGCAGGAGGCAGGAAATGAGAGGGCCTTCAAGGGAATGACATTTCCCCAGGTAACTCCTACCGGTCAAAAGAGACACATGCTCCGGCTTTGACCAGAAGTCGATACGCGCCCGGGCAGAAGCCCCGGCAAGCTCATCTATGGCCGAAGCCGCCATGAGGAAATCCCCGAGCGCCCCCTGATGGAAGACAACGGCCCTTATTATTTCTGATGGACCTGGCACCCTCATTTGGATACGCAGCGGCATTTTTTCTCAGATTTTGCCGCAATTTCCAGAAAATCGCAAATTTTGAAATTCGGGTTGTGTCGCGTGCAGTAGTCTATTTCGATGTCGGCCAGTTCGCGGTAAACACCCTCCCGCCAATCCAGCAGCGCATTATAGGAGCGAAACAGCGCCTCCTCAACGGATTCGCCGGGTTCGATATTGAAAATTCCCCTCCACAGGACTGGCCGTGGATTTGACAGGTATTGCCGCAGCATCGCCGCCCTGATTACGGCGGGAACGGCGAAGTATATGATCGTAGTAAGAGACCTGAGCCTTTTGAGGAGATTCTCTCCGGTATAGATCACGCTTCCCGTGGTATCCAGCACGACATTTGCCTCCGAGCCGGCGCGGGCGTTTTCATCGATCCAGTCGAGAATTTCGGCCATGAGTTGCTTCTCAAATGAAAGATACAATTCTTCCCTCTCCTGGTAGCCGTCCTGGAAGGGGAAACCCATCCATTCGCCAAGGCCCAGGAGGCTTAGGTCCTCTCGCTTCAGCTTATCGGAGAGTTTTTGAGTAATGAGAGCGTCGAGGCAAAACCGTCTGAATCCATGCCAGGCGAGCTTTTCCGACCAGTACGATTTTCCCGAACCTGACATTCCAATTAGAGAGATAAGCACTCAAACTCCTATTCCGAAGTAATGCTTCCCGCAATTATGATTTATTTTTATCATCTTTTGTCTTTGACATAAAGGTGGAAATAGGCAAGAAAAAACCGGCAAACCCGCAGAAGAAGAGGACTATGCATGCAGCCAAAAAGTATCCCTTTGAAAGAAAGAATCATTTTTGCGCTCGATGTGGACTCTGCCGACCATGCAAAAAAACTTGTCGAGCGCCTGGAAGGCCATATCCGGTTCTTCAAGGTCGGGCTTCAGCTATTTCTTGCAGGCTGGTTTCCCGTCGTAGAGTGGATAGCCGGACGCGGCCACAGGGTAATGCTGGATTTGAAGTTCTATGACATCCCGCAGACCGTCAAACTGGCGGTCGGACAGCTCAGGGGCAAGGGCGTCACTTTTGCGACGGTGCATGGAAACGAGCCGATCGTAGAGGCGGCCGTCCAGGCCGGATCTGAGGTGAAGATCCTTGCTGTAACGGTCCTCACCAGTTTCGGCCAGGAAGATATGGAGGGATTTTTCGGCATCCGCTGCAAAGTTGAGGACTTGGTTGTCGAACGCGCCCGGCGGGCGATTGACTCCGGGGCCGATGGAATCGTGGCCTCGGGCGTCGAAGCCCGGCGCCTCAGGAGCGAATTAGGGGGCGACTGCCTGATAATAACACCCGGGATTCGCCCAGCAGGGACCGATGCCGGGCGGGACGACCAGAAACGGACCATGACGGCCGGCCAGGCAATCAGGGCCGGGGCGGATTACGTCGTCGTCGGCCGTCCTATCCGCGACGCAGCCGACCCGATTCCCATCATCGAAGCCATGCAGGAGGAAATCGCGTCGACTCTTTAACACTGGCGTGGCAGGACTTTTACTGGAACTGCTGCTACCAGCTTATCCCCAGCGTCATCAAAGTTTTCTTAGCATCTTCGCTGTTAAATCTTGCCGCTGTTTTCAGGTCCTCAATCGCATGCCGGTCGTCGCCAAGTTCGACATAGGCAACAGCACGGTTATAATATGCCTTTACATAGTCGGGATTGATCTCGATGGCCCTGCTATAATCTGAGATCGCTTGCCTGCGATCGCCAAGCCTGCCATGGGCCAAACCCCGGTTATTAAAGGCCCGCGCATGTTCAGGATTGATCTCGATGGCCCTGTCATAATCTGAAATCGCCTGCCTTTGATTGCCAAGTATGCCATAGGCAGCACCCCGGTTACTATACGCATCAGCATATTCGGGATTGATCTCGATGGCCCTGTCGTAATCCGAAATAGCCTGCCTGTGATTGCCAAGTTCGCCATAGGCAGCGCCCCGGTTATAATAAACCTCTGCATATTCAGGATTGATCTCGACGGCCCTGTCGTAATCCGAAATAGCCTGCCTGTTGTTGCCGAGCTCGCCGTAGGCAGCGCCCCGGTTATTATAGGCATCAGCATATTCAGGATTGATCTCGATGGCCATGTCGTAATCCGAAATAGCCTGCCTGTTGTTGCCAAGTTTGGAATAGGCGACACCCCGGCTATTATAGACCTCCGGATATTTAGGATTGATTTCGATGACCCTGTCGTAATCCGAAATAGCCTGCCTGTGATCGCCGAGTTTGGCGTAGGTAACACCACGGCTGGAATAAGCCCCTGCATTTTTAGGATTGATCTCGACAGCTTTGTCAAAATCCTCAATCGCCTGCCAGAGGTTGCCAAGGCGGTAATAGGCATCACCCCGATTTACATAAATAGTATCATTCTGACTGGTAACTTTCAGGGCATGATCACACAACACAATGTTGTTGAGCCAGTACCCGGCCTGTATCCATGCAACAATTAAAAGGCATGCAAGGATTAATGCCGACGACGCAAAAAGCGCTTCTTTGCGGTAACGCCATTTTTTCAAGAGTTCCGGAATACCCCATGCCGCCATGACGAACAACCCTATCAGGGGGATATAACTATAGCGGTCCGCCATGGCCTGAGAGCCTACCTGCATAATCCCTATGACAGGCACCAGTGTACCGGCAAACCACAGCCATCCCATTGCCAGGTAAGGGAATCTCTTTACCGTCCGGATAACCGCGAAGGTTACGGCGCCAAGGAACAGAACCGCCCCCAGGACCTGCCAGAGCGCCCACAACCCCGGATAAGGATAAAAAACGGCAAGATTACTTGGCCAGATGGTCTTTCCTATGTAGATGATATAGGAAACGACGGCGTTCGCGATACGAACACCCGGTGGAAATACCTCAATGGATCCTACCGCTCCTCCCTTTTTCTGAGCGACGTATGTCACGATACATGAGAGTGCTGCAAGCGCAAGAAGTGGGATTTTTTCCAGGAGCAGAGGGCGAATCAATGCCCATTGGTATTTATGAGCCGCTGGTTTTTCTTCTTTCACCATGCCCTGCCCTGTGCGCACCTTATCCGATTTTCGCTTTCTTTCGTCCGCAGACAGCGGCCCCCGCTTCCCTCCCGACTTTCGTAGGGATGACGTCACCCCGGCGGAAGCCGGGGTTCCCGCTCCCTGCCCACTTGCCTCCGTACGGATTTCCCGGGTGGATTCTTTTGGCTCGAATCGCTGCAGAGGCCAGTAGTCCAAAAGCAGCAGGGCAAAAGGAAGGGTTACCAGCATAGGTTTTGCCATAAGGCCTAAAGCAAAAAATATGAGAACGGTCAAATAACGGAAGACGGATGTCGGAAAACGGAGGATACCGGTCCACTTCTCTCCGTCCTCCGTTCGATGCTCGACATAATGGATATAGGCGGCCATAGTGAGCATCCAGAAAAAAGTGGAAAGAACATCCTTTCGCTCGGCCACCCAGGCGACGGATTCCACATGGAGAGGGTGGAGGGCAAAGAAAGCCGCCACAAAAGCGCTCTTCCAAAGCGCTTTTGTCATCCGATGAAAAATAAAAAAGAGCAAAAGCGTATTTGCAATGTGGAACAGGAGATTGGTCAGGTGATGCCATCGCGGCTTTAAACCAAAGAGTTGAACATCGAGCATGTGGGACATCCATGTCACGGGATGCCAGTTTGCGGCATAAAAGGTCGTAAATGCCCACCGAATTGCCTGAATCGTGATGCCATGCCGTATATGGATGTTTTCGGTTACGTATGAAGGATCGTCATAATTAATGAAATCGCACTGACTGAGCTGCCAGAACGCTATGATGGCAGCAGCCGTCAGAAGAAGGTAAATCAGCGGAATTTGCTTGTTCCGAAATGTAGAACACATCCGAGCATTACTCTTAAGAAATCTTGATGATATCAGGGTAGCCGTTACCAGTTCATCCCTTGGCTTTTCAAGAAGTTCTTTGCATCTTCATTGTTAAATTTTGCCGCTGTTTTAAGGTCCTCAACAGCCTGCGTCTGATTGCCAAGTTTGGCATAAGCGACAGCGCGGTTATAATATGCCTCTGCATGTTTAGGATTGATCTTGATGGCCATGGCAAAATCTGCAATCGCCTGCCTGTAGTCGCCAAGTTTGCCATAGGCAGCACCCCGGTCTACATAGGCCTCCGCATTTTCAGGAGCTATCTCGATAGCCGTGTTGTAATTCTCAATTGCCTGCCTGTACTTGCCAAGGCCCTGGTAAAGAACACCACGGTTATAATGGGCCTCAGCATATTCAGGACTGATTTCGATCGCTCTGTCATAATCCGAAAGGGCCTGGTTGCGGTTGCCGAGTTTGGCATAGGCGGCGCCACGGCCATTATAAGCCCCAGAGTGTTTAGGATTGATTTCGATGGCCCTGTCGTAATCTGAAATCGCCTTCCTGTGGTCGCCAAGTTTGTCATAGGCAGCGCCCCGGTTATCATAAGCATCAGCATTTTCAGGATCGATTTCAACGCCCCTGTCATAATCCGAAATCGCCTGTCCTTGGTTCCCGAGTTCGCCATAAGCCGCACCACGGTTTAGATAGGCCCACGCATATTTAGGATTGATTTCGATGGCCCTGTCATAGTCTGAAATCGCCTGCCTGTGGTTGCCAAGTTTGCCGTAGGTGATACCCCGGTCATTGTAAGCCTCTGCACATCTAGGATTGATTTCGATGGCCCTGTCATAGTCTGAAATCGCCTGCCTGTGGTTGCCAAGTTTGGCATAGGCAGCGCCCCGATTATCATAAGCACCAGCATG
>JBELAB010000057.1:0-10250 GCA_049509275.1 Syntrophobacteraceae bacterium
CTCCGGCAGGGTCCTCGCTATCAGGGTATTGGTGAAAAGCCTGCGGGCCATGTCTTCTACCTGTTTAGCGGTGACCGCCTTGACCAGATCCGGATAGCGCTTACTGTAATCCCACCCGAGGCCCAGCACTTCATTCAGCGCGGCGTCCGACGCCTGGCTGCTGAGCGTTTCCCTGCCGAGCTTCAGTCCTACGAGCATGGTCTCCTTGGCCTGATCGAGTTCGCTTTGCGGAACAGGTTCAACCGTAAGCCGCCTCAGGTTTTGCTGAATCACTTTTTCCACCTTGGGCAGATTCGCCAGAGTGGTCTGGGTGATGACCCCGAAAAATCCAGCGTTTTTCCCGTAAAATGGGAACGTACTCACCGTATAGACCAGGTTCTGTTTCCCGCCTCGAAGAGAATCAAACATCCTGCCTGCCGGAGAACCTCCTCCAGACAGCACCGAAGTCAGCACATCAAGTACAGGCCGTTCGGCGTTGTTGATATCCAGACCGTTTGTACCGATGAAAAGCGCCGAGCTGTTCTTTTCGTTTTTTATCTCGATGGTATGATTTTCTCCGATCCGATGAGTCTCGTCGGGCATTGAACTCTCAACCGGCGCACCACTCCATTTTCCGAATGCTTGCTGCACCAGATCCCTGGTTCTGTCTGGATCCATATCGCCGTAAATCGCCAGGGCGGAATGAGTCGGATTCACCATTTTGCGGTAGAATGCAACTATCTCGTCACGGGTAAACGACCCGACGGACTCCGATGTTCCCAGCCTGTCGTTCACATAGGAAGTTTTCTGGAAATAGTTTTTCTTGAACAGTCGCATCACCTCTGCCTGCCAGTTCTCATCGAGCTTTTGTATGGCAATCAGCGTATCCTGCCTCTGCTTTTCGATCTCGTACTGAGGAAACTCGGCATTCTGGGCAATATCGGCAAGAAGGTCAAGGGCCCAGTCGAAGTCTTCTTTGAGGACCTTTATGGAAACATGGTAAGTGTTGTTATCGGATTGGGCGCTCATCTCGCCGCCGGCATCCTCCACTTTTCTAAGTAAATCGAGCTTTTGCATGGATTTGGTCCCGGCGGTCAATAACCCGGCCGTAAAAGCGGAGAGCCCGGGACGATCCAGGGTTTCCAGTGAAAGGCCGCCGGCACCCCAAAGTTGCATGGTTACAAAAGGAAGGTTGGCGTCCTGCTTGATTAGAGTCTTCAACCCGTTATTCATCCGGCTGAATTCAACCGGCGGGGTGTTCGGGAGCGCACATTCGGCGGGCGCTGCATTCTGGACCTCGGTGTGCGGAGGCTTTATCACCGCAACGTTCATGCGGTTATCAACCAGATATCGCTGAGCCACCGCCTGAACCTCTTCCACCGTTACGGAGCGGACCCCGTCGACATACTCTTCGTCAAAGTAAGGATTCCCGGAGAGTAAATAGGATGAAGCAAACGAGGCGGCCTTGGCCGAAACTGATTCTTTTTCGAAAACGTGTTGGGCAATGGCCGTTTTTTTGGCTTTATCCAACTCCTCCGCGCTGATTGGAGTAGTCCTGAAGATATCAATTTCCTCCTGGATGTCCTTTAGCGCCGAGGGCCACTGAGAAGGAGCCAGGGACACGGAAATAATAAACTGCCCACGGACAAAGGCAGGCGTCCAGTTCGACGCCGCGATGCTGAAGACTTTGTTCTGATCTTCTTTCAGACGGCAATGCAGACGGCAGGTCTCGCCCTCCCCCATCACCTGCGCGAGAACGTCCAGGGCGTAGAGGTCTTTTTCATAAGCATTTACCGATGGAAATCCGATCATTGCCTGGACCAGCCTGACGATCGGAACTTCTTTTTCCTCCCACCGGACGCTTCCCTGCAAAGGCTCCTCCGGCAAAACTACCGGATCGGAATTTCCGGGAAGAAAGTTCTTGGTCTTTTCCGCCACAAACTCAAGGACTTCGGGGGCCTGAACATTCCCGGACAGAACCACTACCACGTTCTCGGGCTGGTAGCGTTGCTTATAATAGTCCAGAAGGGCTTCCCGGGTCTGTTTAACGAAAACCTCTTCATACCCGATCACGGGATATCGAACCGGATTTGTTTGGTAGGCCGTCTGGATGAACAGTCTCCACAACTCCGTATTCGGTTTGCTCTCTCCCATTTTCATTTCCTGCTGGATCACCTTCTTTTCCCTGGCAACCTCCCTGGCGTCCACAACATTTTCAGATACATAGGAAACCAGCAAATCCAGGGCATCCCTCCAGTGGCTGGCCCCCGTGTTTATGTAGTACACCGTCCTGTCATAGCTGGTGTAGGCATTCGTTGTACCGCCCATTTCCTTGAGCCGTTCCTTGGCCTGTTCTTCCGTAAACGAGCGGGTCGTTCCTCCGGCCACTATGTGCTCGAGATAATGGGAAAGACCGGCCCTCATATACTTTCCCTCGAGGGCGGACCCGGCCCGAACGAACACCTGGGCGGAAACGACTTCGGCCCCGGGCTGTTGATGAACGAGCAATGTCAGGCCATTTTTGAGCACCACGAAAAGATCATCGGGCTTTGAGGCAAGCGTGCGCTGCACGAAAGGCCGCAACTGCGGGGAAATAAGCGGACATTGCTTGACTTCATCCGGAAGCCCGGCTGAAGCCGGTCCCACGCAGAGAGCTATAACCAGAGTGAATACCGGAACTATCCTTCTCAACATCATCAAAGTATTCCTTTCAAGATATTTAAATCGGGCCGGTCCTGTAATTTTAGTTGATTGGTCAATACCAATTCCACAAGATTTTACAAAGGGGGCGCCGTAAAAAAACTGAGTTGAATTTAGAGTTTATTGGACTCGATCAGGTGGGAAATGAGCCTATGCCTGTTACTTATGCCGTCGGGGGCCGGCCATAAGAGTGGCGGGCGAGCCAATTCAATCAGGCGCCAGCCTCCGCGGGTTGTACCGATTTCTACGGCAATGTCGTTTATCTGCATCGATCTAAGCAGCTTTTCAAGGCAGGACACGATTTCCCTGCTGAAAAATTCCATACCTATCCCCTGCTCTAACCGGGGGTTGGGTGAGATTCGGTGGCTATTGAATCCGCACTGCGCCCCACTCGAAACTCTTTTTATTATCCCCGCGCATTTGTAATTGACGAAAACGAGCCGAAAGCACTCAGCGTAATCTAACATCTCCTGAATTATCAAAGGGTTATAAATATCAGTCAGGGCCCGCAGATCACCGGCATTCGAGACCAGCCGTACGCCGCCCACCGTCTTCGGACCCATTGCTTTAAGCGGAAAAGAAAAATCTTCGGCGATTGAACTTTTTTGGCGTCCGTAATAGATGCGCGTAAACGGGTGGGGACACTTGAGAAACTGAAACAAAACTTCCTGTATCAGCCTGGATTTTTGAACGCTGTACGTGAAAGCGCTGGGAAATGTTTTTTTCCCGGCCGCCTGCAGAATCCTGACAAACCGTGGAGTGGGAAAGAAAATTTGGCTGGCTGAAAGCAGCATTGCCCTCTGCCGTGGAGTATAGTCGCCCATGGAGGGGCGAACGCCAAGCGTTACGAGTTGCGGGCAAGAGCGAAGGAATGGAGCGATTGCGACCAGCTTTTCTCGCATTGAATTTTATCAGGCAAGGCAGGCGGCGGAAGCTTTCGGGTTACCCCCCAGCCTCTCGAATGTCCATTTAGCCATTGAGCAGCAGGTCCGGATGAACGCCGTAGTTGTAGCTTCGCATACGAAAATAATTATCAAGTATTCCCACTCTGGAATCAACGTAATCATAGATGGTCAGGCGGCTGCCGCCTGAGTCTCCATCCTGGCACATATCCCGTAAGGCGTTGGAAAGGTTTTTCCGGAAGTGAACTGGAACAGCCAAGAAAACCACATGAGATTTCAGGGCATGCGAACATTGGGGCATAACGCGTGGGGAAATAAGCAATACCTTCCCCTGCGAAACTCCATCCTGCGGAACATTATTGTTCGGGCCTTCATTGTTCACAATCCTGGGATCGGCGTAAAACTGATTATATGAAAACGCCTTTATCCCGCGCTGGTTCAACTCAGCGCTCAATGCACCGTCCTGATCCTCGCCTCCGGAAAGCACAAGGACCCGCTCTTCTCCTTTTTGAAGTTCGATTTCCACATCGTCCACAATTTTGCGGTTCCTCGCAGGGTTCAGCATCAGGTCCCTGAGCATCGACTGGTAATCCGCCCTGGAATTGTAGGGGTAGTCGAAATCGGTTTGACGGGCTATTACGGTTCCCGAAATAACCCCGCGTCCTTCACGGGCGTCTTTTTCATCGATCGTATAAGCAACATCGCCCAGATAAAAATTAATCAGCTTTATGAGGCGGTCCTTTCGCTGAACAGTGTTGGATAGACCCAATACGTAGCGGCAGTCGAAATTAGGGGCCAGGCTGGTAAGGATCTTCGATGGACAGCGCTGGGATTCGTCGAAGACTATGTATCCGACCTTGTCATAGATTTTTCTCCAGTAACGCATTATTTCGCCGGTATGGCCGATTGTGATCTGCTTTCCGACCTGCTGAGTCCCGCCGGAAAAAATGCCGACATCTGAGGCCGGGATCTGGAGAAAGCTATAAATTTTCTTCAGCCAGCCATCGAGAAGGTCTATTTTAGGAATTACAATCAACGCGGGCTGGCGCCTCTGGGAAATGGTATAGAGGGCAATAACTGTTTTTCCGCTCTTGTGACCGCCGACCAGGGTAGCGCAATCGTGTTCAAGTACAGCTTCGGCCGCATCCTGCTGGTAGCTCTTCAATTCGCCATGAAATTCCATCGAAATCGGGGCGAAGAATCGCCTCCTGTCGATCATGCGGTAAGGAGTCTGGTATCTTTTGCACAGTTCGATAAACTGGTCGAGGAACCCTCTCGGGATGAGATAATTTCTGCCTTTCTGTTTAAAACAGCTAATCTGGGCCGGGATGTTGCCTATCCATTCACCGCGGTTATGCCGCATCTCGTAATCGGGATTTGTAAAAATAAGGCGTTCGTGCAGTTTTCTCTCGAGCATGGGGGGCAGTCCGTCAACCGGGACTTTGATCCACTCGGAAAGCAAAACGTTGACATTTTTGACGAACATTTCAAAACCCTCCGCCGACAGAGTGGAGCCCAAAGCAACTGCTTTCGGACTAACGGTCTGGATAGAAAGAGCACACTAGAGCTCCCGGCCCGCGTAAGTCTCCCGACGCTCCGCAGCCGCCAATTCACTGAGAACCAGTGTAAGATATTCTATATAAATAAGTGCAACGTTTGAGAGCTGTGAGATCCACCAAAGGTTTCGATAATTCAATTATATCGCAACCCGTATGGAAAGTGTTATAACGATTTAACTTATACCCTAAAAGGAGCCTTCATGAAAGGTCATTCCGCCCACCTGCGGATTATAGGACAACTTGCCCGAGAATACGATGAAAAATATCGAGAACTGGAAAAACTGATTTCCGAAACTCAGCCGGAAATCATTCTACCTCAGTTGAGGGCGCTTGCCGAACGCACTACAGACCGTTTTCGCTCCGCTCAGACCGCTATGCTCTCGATGCCCGAACTATTTGATGGAGAGGAACGGCAAAGAGCTGTACAGGCCATGGAGGCACTATGCCGCGCTTTCGATGAGATGCGCATACTTTTCCATTTTCTATTTGAAAACCACTCGCAGGCGGATAAGCTCTGACTACACTTTGCGAATCCTATTGTGGCTCCTGGCAAATCAGGCCTTTTTTGATGAAATAGTATAGCTCGCCCCGCTGCTTCATCGGCCCGGCAATCCTTTCCGCCGCCTCACCCGTCCCGCAGAAAAGATCGATGCGCCCCGGTCCCTTAATGGCTCCGCCACTGTCCTGGTTGAGGACCCACCTTCCAAAGCGTTCCCACCTCTGGATTTTACCCGATGAATCATACACCGGTTTCTCGCTTACAAGGAACGCCAGCGCACCACTTGGGTGGAACCTGTGGTCTGTCGCAATTGATCTGCCAGCCGTGAGCACGACATCAAGGCTGCCCAGCGGGCCTTGTGAAACCCATTTGAAAAAGACATAGCTCTCGTTTTTCCACATAATAGCGTTCTGACTGTCCGGATGAGAGCGCAGGTACTCGCCTATCGCCTGCATAGACATCTGCTCAGGTGAAACCGCCCCGCTATCGATAAGATCTTTCCCGATGCTGTGATATGGCCGTCCGTTGGCTCCTGCGTACCCCACCCGCATTTGGGTCCCATCCGGATTGATTCTGATCACTGCCGACCCCTGGATGTGAAGAAAGAAACAGTCAACGGGGTCCCTTAGCCACACCAGAGGCATGGTCGGCTGCACGCCGTGTTTTTCAAGGGCCTTTTCCCCGTCTATTTCGGAGCGTGAATAGTATGGCACTACGGAGTTTTTTTCCAAACGGCCCACCAGCCGTTCACCATGGAATTTATTGCCGTCGAAACGGTCCAGCTCAATCACGAGAAGATCTGAGGGAACGGGATAAATCGGCCGGCAAAATTCAACTCCCGGCTTAAGACTTCCCTCCAGCACCGGTTCATAATACCCCGTTACGATAATCCTGCCTGAGTTGTCCGGAGGGATCACCCTAAAAACATCGAAATCCTGCGAAAGCCTATCAGCACTAATACAGCCCGAACCCACAAGAGAGGAAAAATGATTGAGGGACTCCCGAATAACCTCTGCCGGCACCCTTAAGCGGCCCAGACAAACCTGCCTGTCTCCAGGAATCCCGGCATACCACGAAAGGCTTTTCTTAATGGCCGACCGAAGAGAATCGGCTGGCTCATCGTCTTGGAAGTCAGGTAGCTGGGCTGGGGAAAGCCGTTCCAGAAGGGGCCGCTCAGCAGGTTGCACAGGTGTGGGAGAAGGCTTCGAGGGACAGCCCGTCAGGAGAAAAATACATATGAGCCAGAAAGCCTGGGATCTTCTTTCGATGCTTATACGCACTCAATTCCCGCCTGAAAACATGTTTGCCTAACAGGATGATGAAAAAGGGTTCTCTGGTGAGAGAAACGCCTGAAAATCGCTGATGATATCGTCATTCCGGCGGAAGCCGGTAAGGGGTGACGTCTATAGGGTCTTTCGCCTTGATGTGGGAATTCCAATCCTTTTTCATCACCCTGCTAAGTGCCCATCTCCCACGAATGCAGGTAGGCGTCCTGCTCCGGAGTGAGCGAGTCGATCTCGATTCCCATGCTCGCAAGTTTGAGGCGGGCTATTTCACGGTCGATATCCATCGGCACCCGGTAGACCTGTTTTTTCAGGGAGACGTGATTTTTTACGATATATTCCGAACATAACGCCTGGTTTGCGAAGCTCATGTCCATAACACTCGAAGGATGGCCCTCCGCTGCAGCCAGATTGATAAGGCGGCCCTCGGCGAGCACGTATATTCTCTTGCCGTTTTTCAGCCTGAATTCTTCGACAAAATCACGCATGGTCCTCACCGATGAGGACATTTCACGCAGACTATCCAGATTGATCTCCACGTTGAAGTGGCCCGAGTTACAGACAATAGCGCCGTCTTTCATCATTGCGAAGTGTTCTTTGCGCAGCACGTGGATATCTCCGGTCAGCGTGCAGAAAAAATCGCCAATCGGCGCGGCTTTTTCCATAGACATAACCTGATAGCCGTCCATAACGGCCTCCAGTGCCCGCAGCGGGTTTATCTCGGTCACTATGACCTTGGCCCCCATTCCCGAGGCGCGCATCGACAATCCGCGGCCGCACCACCCATATCCGCTCACTACGAAATTGGCCCCGGCAAGCAACCGGTTGGTAGCCCGAATTATTCCGTCCACCGTGCTTTGACCCGTCCCGTAGCGGTTATCGAAAAGGTGTTTGGTATCCGCATCGTTGACGGCCACAATTGGATACTGAAGCACCCCTTTTTCCGCCATGCTACGAAGCCGGATTACGCCGGTAGTCGTCTCTTCAGTACCGCCGATCACGTTGGCAAGAAGCTCTTTTCGCTCGGAATGAAGAATGCCGACAAGGTCAGCCCCGTCGTCCATTGTAATCTGCGGGGAGTGTTCAAGCGCATTGTGAATGTGGCGGTAGTAAGTTTGCTTGTCCTCTCCCTTTATAGCAAAAACAGGAATTCGCTCTGAAATTGAGAGAAAGGCTGCCACATCGTCCTGGGTGCTCAACGGGTTCGACGCACAAATGCGTAAGTCGGCGCCTCCCGCCTGGAGCGCCTGTGCAAGAGCAGCGGTTTCTGTGGTAACGTGAAGGCAGGCAGCCACCCGTATTCCCGCTAGAGGCTTATCGGAGGCGAACCTTTTGTGGATCGACCTCAGAACGGGCATGGATTGCGCAGCCCATTCCACCCTTAAACGTCCCTTGTCTACAAGCCCCCCGTCCTTGATATCAAAATCCATTCATACTCCCCTAGCTTTGCTTGCTGACCCCGTTTAGCTCCGCTCTATCTCTCAGGGTCTCCACCATATCGGTTTTCTCCCAGGTAAAGTCGGGATCGGTCCTCCCGAAATGGCCGCAACAGGCAGTCTTCCTGAATATTGGCCTGGTAAGCCTCAGGTACTTTATCATGTTTGCCGGTTTGAAACTGAACAGATCCAGGACAATTTGCTGAATCTTCTCGTCGGGAATGCGTCCTGTGCCAAAGGTGTCAATCATCAACGAGATCGGTTCAGCCATTCCAATGCTGTAGGCAACCTGAACTTCGACCCGATCCGCAAAATCGGCGGCAACAATGTTTTTGGCAACATACCTCGCCATATAGGAGGCAGTTCGGTCGACCTTCGAGGGGTCCTTGCCCGAGAAGCTGCCTCCGCCGTGACTGCCCTGGCCTCCATAAGTATCGGCGATGATTTTTCTTCCGGTGAGACCGCAATCCCCCATCGGGCCACCGACCACAAACCGCCCGGTGGTATTTATATAGTATTTGGTTTTCGAGTCCAGCAATCCCTCCGGGATTACTTTCTTTATGACCTCTTCTATGATTGCCTCGCGCAACGTAGAGTAACCAACATTCGGCGCGTGTTGGGCGGCCACAACTACTGTGTCCACTCTTCTTGGTTTGTGATCGAGATATTCGACCGTTACCTGGCTTTTCCCATCAGGCCGAAGGAAATCGACCATCCCGTTTTTCCGGACTTCGGCGAGTTTTCGGCAAATCCGATGAGCATAGTAGATCGGCATTGGCATGAGCACAGGCGTTTCGTTACAGGCATAGCCGAACATCAACCCCTGATCTCCGGCGCCCTGCTCTTCGAAGAGCCCTTCGCCGGCGTTTACGCCTATAGCGATGTCAGGCGACTGCTTGTCGATGCTGGTAATTACGGCGCAAGTTTCCCAGTCGAAACCCATCGAGGAATCGTTGTATCCGATATCTTTTATGGTATCTCTGACTATATGGGGAATATCGACATAAGTGGAGGTCGTAATCTCGCCTGCAACAAAAGCAAGCCCGGTAGTTACAAGGGTTTCACAGGCGACACGCGCTGTTTTGTCTTCCACTATAATCGCGTCAAGAACGGCATCCGAGATTTGGTCGGCCACTTTGTCGGGATGGCCTTCGGTCACGGATTCGGACGTAAACAAATAACTCCTCATTGACATCTGGAAAAATCTCCTCTTTCAGGAAGAACGATTCAGCCGGGACAACCCCGGCTGCTGTAGTAAGTTTTGGTCCGAAAAGGTGCTTTCCCGCCCCCGGATCAGGTCCGGGGCAGGCCCTGGCGGTACAAAGAAAAGTGAAGAGTGAATTTCACTCTTCCAACTTCACCCTTCGCACTTCGCCAGGCCGATTACGGCCTTGTCGGCGCATTTTCTGTTTTGCGAGTCCACGAGCACTATAATAGGTTTGTGCGTTGCGGCTTCGGCTTCGTTATAATTTGCATAGGTAGCAATTATTATCAGATCGCCCGGAGCCCCCATTCGAGCAGCCGCCCCGTTGAGGCAGATATCCCCATTCCCTGCCGGACCGGCAATCGCGTACGTGCCGAATCTCGCGCCATTGTAAATATTATAAATCTTTATCTCTTCGTAAGGCAGAATATTGGCTGCCTCCATTAGATCGGAGTCTATCGTCAGACTGCCTTCATAGTTGAGATTGGCGTCCGTTATATGGACGCGATGAATTTTAGACTTAAGCAAGGTCCTTTGCATGACTCTCCTCCCGGCAAACATCGTTTAACGTCAGGTCAACTCGAACAGGTTGATACTCGGAAGCAGATTGAGCAGCGAAGCCAGATACCCAGCGAGTGGGAGCCTCTTGCCGTAAGGATCGACATTGAGCTTGTTTTTAACCTTTTCT
>JBELAB010000058.1:0-10180 GCA_049509275.1 Syntrophobacteraceae bacterium
CCTTCTCACTCGTATCATTAGCGCATTTTTTAGCCAGGGGCCGTTGCCCTCCCTCCTCAGATGACACACTTGGTGAACGGTTGCCTTTGGCTAAGGACATGGCATTTGCCCATCGAACCGTAAAATGGCGAAAAAGGCAATAAAATCCGTATGATGTGTGGTCAGGGCAGTTGATTCAAGGCTTCGGAAAATTGGTCTCCCTCCAATTGAAAAATACTTTACTCCAAATTTATGGCGGAGGGCAATACCCAACTTTTCAATTGAATCCAGTTTTCGACCCGCACGAAACCGTCCGCCGGCTCATTGCGGTTCCATGGCTGATCGAAAAGAAAAGGCTCGATTCCAGCCTCCTTTATGTGCCGGCAGGTTTCGATCCTGTCATCGACAAAGTAGCGGATTTCGAGTCCACTCAGGATGTCGAGCTTGGTTTCCGGAGAGCCGGAGGCTATTACCGTTATTCTTTCACGCGGCACACAGGGCAAAACGGTAAAAAGCCATTGCTTAATCGGCTCGGAGCAGGCACGGGCCGTGATGAACCGGAGCGGCGCCACTGCGGCGAGTTCCATGAGCACTTCCGGTGCGCCTGGAACAGGAGGGATCTGCATGGTGTGCCGGTCATCGAGCGTCAGGCGGATGAGGTCGTCTATAATCTGCTTTTCCAGGCCAAGGCACTCATAGAGGTTGTAAGAGAGAATGTCCTGCTGGGAAATATGAGTGAGTCCGTACCTTTCGTGGGCGAGCCTGACGAACACGGCCATCGTGTCAGCCACCACCCCGTCAATGTCGAAGGCAAGCAGGCAAGGGTCTATCAGGGCATTGCCGAGCGCTGTCATTCCTCTTCTTTCGTAATGCAGGCCAAAGCGGGTTGATCGAAACGGAACGTGATTTCATATACGCCCTCATCGAGTGTCGAATGCACGGCGTAACCGACGCTGTTGAACACTGAGCGCATAGCCCTGTTGGCGGCAAGCACGAAGGCCATAAATCCCGTAATACCTTTAGTCTTTGCAATTTCGCACAGATAATGGACAAGGAAAGTCCCGAGTCCCCTTTGCTGCCAGTCTGATAAGACCGCAAAATCCACCTCGGCGAAGTTCGTCTTCTGGTCCAGGATGTACCTGCCCATTCCGATGATTTTCTCGGCGCCGATTTCCCCTGTAACCGCCGCAATTGCCATAACGTGTTCGTAATCGATATTGCACATGCCCTGGATGTTCCTGTGCGGGAAGGCCTTCATTGCGGAAAGGAAACGGTAATAGATGTCCTCAGAGGGAAGCGAATAGAAAAACTCCTGAAGCGCCCGCTCATCGGTGGGCTTGGTGGGACGGAGAAAAAGCGTCTCGTTTGGCGGAAACACCTGGTGGGTTTCCCACTGGCCGGGGTAGAGGGGTTCGTAAATGGGAGGAAGGAGCTGGTCTTCGTAGACATAATGGATGCTTTTGGCCTCAGCGAGCAACTGCTCGCGGAATCGCGGATGGGCAATGTTGATAAGGGCCAGCGCACGCTCGCGGATGGTCTTGCCGTGCAGATAGGCGATTCCAAATTCCGTAACGATATAACGCACGGTACTGCGCGGACTCACGACGCCGGCCCCGTTTGTCAGATGGCTTACAATTCGTGACTTGCGCCCATCGGGACTCGTGGACGGCAGCACGATGATAGTCTTGCCTCCGTTCGCGCTCGATGCCCCGTGCATAAAATCCACATAGCCCCCGATTCCGCTGTAAACCTTGTGGCCAATCGAATCGGCGCATATCTGACCGCTGAGGTCTATTTCCAGGGCTGAATTGATGGCCACCATCCGGTCAAAGCGGCTTATCAGCTTGCGGTCGTTCACATATTCCGTCGGGTAGATCTCAACTTCCGGGTTGTTGTTCACAAAGTCGTAGAGTTCCCGGCTTCCCATGCAGAAGCTCGCCACGATCTTTCCCCGGTCTGCGGTTTTGCGGAAACCTGTTACGGCCCCGGTGCGAATGAGATGCAGGTGGGAGTCGGTAAGGATCTCGGTGTGGATCCCCAGATCATTTTTGGCTTCGAGGTATCTCAGGACCAAACTGGGGATCCTTCCGATCCCCGTCTGAATTGTGGAGCCGTCCTCGATCAGTACGGAAACATATTTGGCTATCCTTTCGGCGACAGCGCTCCGCTCCCGGAAAACGATCTCGAGCAGCGGTTCATCATGTTCCACAAAATATTGAATCTGAGATAAATGCAGGAAGCTGTCCCCGAGGGTCCTCGGCATCTGACGATTTATCTGGGCGATAACTATACTGGCGGATTCGACGGCGCTTTTGTCCGTGCCCACCGATATTCCCATCGAACAGAAACCGTGTCCATCGGGAGGCGTTACCTGGACCATTGCGATGTCTAACCTCAACCGAGATCTTCCTTTGAAAAGACCGGGGATGGAAGAAAAATAAATGGGGATGTAGTCGGCTAAACCGTCATTGACAGCGTGTCTGGATCTTGGCCCGACAAAGAAGGTCTTGAGCCGCGCGTTTTGCTCAAAACGTTTCCAGTCCTCAGGAAGGGACCCCATGGAGAGATTCTGGATTATTTCGATATCGCGGTGTCTGGGCAAAAGCTCGATCAAAGAACGCACCAGGTGCTGAGGCTCCCCGCAGCCGGTCCCAATATAGAGCCGGTTTCCGTCGCGCAATATTTCGGGCAATATCTCGTCTGCACCGAGTCTTTTTTCTCGAACTCGCGCCCTCCAGTGTTTCATAGATTCTGATTCTCCGCCAACAGGGGATTGCCGAAATATACTTTTTTGGAAAACCGGCCCGTGCAATCGCTAAACTTTTTTATAGCATACAGACTTGAAAAAAGGGATTACTTAATGCGGGAAAGGCACGAATAGGCTAAAATGATTACTCTGTAAAATCGGGTAGATAAATTAGCGTAGCGTCAATGCGGAATCTCCCGATGAGATTGGTTGACTTACACTGCCGGGCTGATGGGAAGGAGCCGATGATGCGTATCGCAATGGGGCAGATCGATCCTTTGGTTGGAGACCTCGATGGCAACACTCGCGAAATATGTGAATATATTGAAATAGCAAAAAAGGCCAACGCCGAACTGGTCATTTTCCCTGAACTGTCCATAATGGGATACCCGCCGCGTGACCTTCTCGACAAAGGCGGCTTTGTAGCCGACAGTCTTCGTTACTGGGAGCGCATAGCGAACGCGGCCAAAGGTATTGGGGTCATCTTTGGAGCGGTTTCGGTCAATAAGGGGTGCGGAAAACCCTACCACAATTCCGCTGTGTTTTATGAAGACGGCAAGCTCCGTTGCACCGCCCATAAGATGCTACTGCCCTCCTATGATGTTTTCGATGAGGAGAGATATTTCGAACCCGGCAAAGCGGCTGAGTGGGTCGATTTCAGGGGCAAGCGGATCGGCCTTACGATTTGCGAAGACGCATGGAACGTTCCGGGTTATCTTCCGGGTCCTCTCTATAGCGTCGATCCGGTGGGTGAATTGGCGAAAGCCTCGGTCGATCTGATTGTAAATATTTCCGCATCTCCCTATCACGTAGGCAAACCACACCTGGTCGGCCAACTGTTGAAGAGACAGGCTGCCAGCGCAGGCGTCCCGATAGTTTATGTGAACCAGGTTGGCGGCAACGACGAGCTGATTTTCCATGGCCACAGCATGATCTGGGATGAAAAGGGCCGCCTTTGCGCTACAGGCGCCGATTTCGCGGAGGACCTGATCGTCTATGACACGGGCGGCGGCGATTGTGAACTGCATGCGGCTGACTATGACCACGTCTCAGAGGTGATCGGAGCGCTCACCCTGGGGTTGGGCGACTATGCCCGCAAGTGCTCTTTCAAGCAGGCGGTGATCGGGCTCAGCGGCGGAGTGGATTCCGCGCTGACGGTTTGCCTGGCGGCAATTGCGCTGGGCGCCGCGAATGTTCTGGGGGTCGCGATGCCCGGTCCTTTTAACGCTCCCGAAAGCCTTTCCGATGCGCGTGAATTAGCTGCCCGGCTTGGAATCGGCTTTGAGGTGATTGCGATCGATGAGCTTTTTTCGACCGCGCTGAAGTCTTTGAAACCGATTTTTAACGATTTGCCGCACGACTTCACCGAAGAAAATCTCCAGGCGCGTCTCAGGGGTATGGTGCTAATGTCCATTTCCAACAAGTTCGGCAGGCTGCTTCTGAGTACGGGCAATAAATCGGAAATCGCCGTCGGATATTGTACACTCTACGGGGATATGAACGGTGGGCTTGCGGTTTTGGGCGATGTTCCCAAAACTATGGTCTATGAACTTGCCCACAGACTAAACGATGAACATGGATGGATCCCGGAGCGCATACTCACGCGCGCTCCCTCTGCGGAGTTGCGGCCAAATCAGACGGACCAGGACACGCTTCCGCCTTATGAAATTATGGACGCTATTCTGGCCGAATTCGTGGAGCAGCGCCTTCCGGTAAAACAGATAATAGCCAGAGGGTTTGATCCGGAAACCGTGAGATGGGTGGTAAGGCGAGCCGAACTCAACGAATACAAACGCTGGCAGGCCCCCCCGATCTTGAGGGTTACAACGAAGGCCTTCGGGATCGGCAGGCGCAATCCGATCGCGCAGGGATATGTCGAGACCTGAAGTACATTTTTGTTGTTTTTGTTTGGTAAACTTTTTCGAAAAATGGTTTTGACTTCAAAGGCGGGGAACAAAAATGAAAAAAATCGAAGCGGTTATCAAGCCATTCAGGCTCGACGAAGTGAAAGAAAGGCTGGCGGGCCTCGGAATCAAAGGAATGACGGTGTCCGAGGTGAAGGGTTTCGGGCGACAGAAGGGACACACGGAAGTTTACCGAGGTGCTGAGTATGTGGTTGATTTTCTTCCTAAAATTAAAATAGAAGTGATCGTTCCCGATTGGCAGTTGCCAGAGGTTGTGGCCGCAATTCGTGAGTCGGCGAAAACGGGCAAGATAGGAGATGGCAAGATTTTTGTTATACCTGTTGAGGAATGTATTCGCATCCGGACCGGCGAGACCGGAGAAGACGCGCTTTAGATTGTATCAATAATAAAAATAAATCATGGTCCAACGTTCAAATCTAACTCGAAAACTCAAAGATCTGCGGGATCATTTCGTTCGGGAATGCCGCACGGATGTTCCCGGGCTGCTGGCGGCGCGCACCTATTCGTCCAACCTGCAAGAGGCCCTGGGCAACGCGTTCAGCGAACATTCGGCACCCCAGGAAGGTTGGGCTTTGATTGCCGTGGGCGGCTTCGGCCGTGGTGAACTCAGCTTCGCCTCCGACCTCGATCTTCTTTTCCTTTATAAAAACAGGCTTCCTGCATTTCTGTCGGAACTGGTTCACTATCTCGTGTACGGCTTGTGGGACAGCGCATTCGAAGTCGGACACGCCACCGCTTCTGTTTCCATGGTCCGCAATATGGTTCAGAACGATTTCTCCATTCTGACCAACTACCTGGAAGCTCGCCTGATTGCGGGAGACGCCGAGTTTTTCAATGATTGGCAAAGGTCCTTTCTCAAGTTATTCGGCAATCCCGGCAGACGGCGGCGGTTTCTTCAGAATCTGATTGCGTATAGAGAGGCAAGACTGCACCAGTATGGTGAGAGCCCCTATCTGCTGGAGCCTAACGTAAAAGATGGGGTGGGAGGTCTGCGCGACCTGCACACGATCCGGTGGGCGGGAATTGTCTACCTTCACGACTCCTCGCTGGAAGCAGTGCTCAAGAACGAATGGCTTATGGATGCCGAGAAACTCTGGATCGAGCAGTCATACGATTTCCTGTGGCGGGTAAGGCTTCAACTGCACCAGTCGAGTGGAAGAAGGCAGGACCGGTTGCTTTTTCCGGAGCAGGAACAGATTGCGGGGCGAATGGGCTGCATGGCAGGTACGGAAGGTTCTGCCGTTGAGGGTTTCATGCGCCTGTATTACCGCTACACTTCGCGCGTACGCCGAACGACCTCCTTTTTTCTGGAAAGACTCGAAGAGTCTCAGAGGAGGTTTCGCCACTTTCATCTGCGCAGGCGAATCCTGCCGGGTCCATTTCTGTTGGAAGGCAAGCACCTTCACTTTATGGAACCGGAATGGGTGAGGAAAGATCCGCTTTTGCTCATGCGATTCTTCTGGCAAGTGGCGCGTTCCAAAGCTCATTTTCACCACAATGCTGGAAAAATAATCCGGGAAAATCTGGGTGGGTTTGGAGAGCGCGAAAGGCGAAATCCCGAGGCAATAAATCAATTCTTCGACATCCTGCTGGACCCGCAGTACTCGTTTCATGTCCTTAAGACCATGCTGGAAACAGCCTTTCTGCAGGTATTCATCCCGGAATTCACTGCGGTGCGTTTTCGGGTCCAAAATGACGTCTATCATGTCTATACTGTTGATGAGCACCTGCTGCGAACGGTCCACGAACTTCATCTTATCGAAGCGGGCGAGGTCAATGGCGAAGGGCCGCTGAAGAGCGCCGCAGAGCTGATAAGCCCCGAGGAGAGGCGTATTCTCTACCTGGCTGGGCTTCTGCACGATATTGGGAAGGGGCGGGGAAATAATCACTCGATGCATGGCGCCATCATAGCAGGGGAAATCGCGGCAAGGATGGGCTTGAGCGAGAGGCAGACAAGTCTGCTTTGTTTTTTGATCGAACATCACCTTATTCTTGCCGAAACCGCACTCAAGCGGGATTTAATGGACGAAAAGCCGGTAGCGCAATGTGCGGTAACCATCAAGGATCGCCAGCGCCTGCTTTTGCTCTATATGCTTACTGTCGCCGACAGCCGCGCGACCGGTACGGAGGCATGGAACACCTGGAAAGCGTCCCTGCTTAGAGAGCTTTTCTTCAAGGTTGACAGGCTGCTGCTGCGGGCGGACCTGGAACCGGAAGACACCGAGGTGCGCACCGCGCAAATGCAGAGAGAAGTTTTGGCCCTGTTACCCGACCCGGCTGAAAGCGAAAGGCTGTCCGAATGGATGGAGAGGCTGCCTTTCAGGTATTTGCTTTCTCAGCATCCGCAGGATATTCTAAAGCACTACGAGATGGAAAAGCAACTGCCGCACCGCTCGGTTTGCTTCAAGGCAGAACCGCTTGAAGGCGAGATGTGGCAGACCACGGTTGTAACACGTGATCGACCGGGGCTGTTTGCTCTAATTACCGGTGTTCTGTGGGCAAGAGGGTTGAATATCCTCTCCGCCGACATCTATACCCGCGAACCCGGTGTGGCCTGCGATATCCTGCGTGTCGAGCGGATTCCAGACCCTCTTCATCGCGAGGAACTGTGGGTCAAAGTGGAAAGCGATCTGGTTCGCGCCCTTGCCGATTCATCCTATCTTGACGAAATACTGGAAAACAGGCGCAGGCCATCGGTTTTGGAGGCCAACTGCCATCCGCGCAAAGAGGATAAGGTCATAATCGACGAGGAAGCTTCGGACTTCTACACCCTGATCGAAGTATACACCTGGGACCGGCCGGGCGTACTGCACACGATCACCAACGCCCTGTTCGAACTGGATATAAATATTCAACTTGCCAAGATATCTACACCAGGAGCGCAGGTTGTCGATATCTTTTACGTCACCGACTTGAGCGGCGAGAAGCTAATCAGCCACGACAAGCATGAACAGGTAAGAGAAAAGCTCCTTGGGCGCCTGTCCGAGGTCTGCTGAGCGTTCATGTTCGGCCCGATTTTCTGAGGTTGTGCGCCAGAGGTACATTTTTGTTCGAAACCGAACTGACCTCTTGGATAAGAAATTTGATTGAATTTTCGAGTAATTACAGTTTTAAATGTACTTCAGGCATGTTCTTTCACGTTTTTGCCGTACTTTGTGTAACAAAAATGTTTTTTTCCGGCGCCGGGTCAGGATTTACTCACCATTGGTCTGGGGCTCGGAGTTGTTAAAATGCCTTCGATCAGAGGGGGCGGGAAGAAAATTGTTGACGTTGGCAAGTAAATTGCCTAGACATTCGGGCTTGAGCCGTTCAATCCCCATTTCGAAAACTCACAGGAGGATAATATGACCCCAAAAGAAGTAGTGGCTTTTGCAAAGGCAAACGACGCCAAGGTAGTGGATTTCAAGTTCATGGACTTTATCGGGATATGGCAGCATTTTTCAGTTCCGATCGCAGAGTTGGGCGAAAGCGACTTCGAAGGCGGCTACGGTTTCGATGGATCCAGCATCCGGGGATGGCAGCCGATACACGCCAGTGACATGTTGATTATTCCGGACCCGGAGACGGCGGTGATGGAACCGTTTACAGCCGTGCCGACCGTTACGATGATCTGCAATATAGTCGATCCCGTGACGAAGCAAAAATATACGCGCGATCCAAGAAACATCGCTCAGAAGGCTGAAGCATACCTTAAGTCCACTGGGATCGGAGATATGGCCTGGTATGGTCCGGAAGCGGAATTCTTCATCTTCGACGATATCCGGTTCGACAGCTCTTATAACTTCAGTTACTTCTATGTAGATTCCGTCGAAGGTCAGTGGAACACCGGAAGGATCGAAAACCCGAACCTCGGATACAAGCCCCGCTACAAAGAGGGCTATTTCCCTGTGCCTCCGATGGATTCCCAGCAGGACATCCGTTCCGAGATGATCCTGACAATGGAGCAAGTCGGTGTCCGCACGGAATGTCATCACCACGAGGTCGCCACCGCCGGTCAGGCTGAAATCGATATGAAGGCGGCCCCCCTGGTCAAGATGGCCGACAACCTGGCGTGGTACAAATATGTTCTAAAAAATGTCGCCAAGAAATATGGCAAGACGGTTACCCTCATGCCGAAGCCGCTTTATGGCGACAACGGCACGGGTATGCACACCCATTTCAGCCTCTGGAAAAAGGGCAAGCCGCTGTTCGCCGGCGACAAGTACGGCGGACTGAGCCAAATGGCCTTGTGGGCGGCAGGCGGACTTCTTAAACATGCACCTGCGCTGTGCGCCCTAACCAACCCGACCACCAATTCCTACAAGAGGCTGGTCCCCGGATATGAAGCCCCGGTGAACCTGGCTTACTCGAGCCGCAACCGCAGCGCAGGCATCCGTATTCCGATGTATTCACCGTCTCCGAAGCTCAAAAGGCTCGAGATCCGTTTCCCCGACCCGTCGTGCAACGGCTACCTCGCTTTCGCCGCGCTGCTTATGGCCGCCCTTGACGGCATCCAAAACAAGATCGATCCGGGCGCCCCGCTCGATGAGGACATCTATGGATTGAGTGCCGAAGAGCTGGCAAAAGTTCCATCGACTCCGGGATCCCTTGAAGAATCCCTCAAGGCGCTCGAAAAAGACCACGCGTTCCTGCTCAAGGGCGGTGTTTTCACGCAGGATGTCATCGACGTGTGGATCGAATACAAGACCCTGAACGAAGTGGACGTTGTGCGCATGCGGCCGCATCCCATGGAATTCAAACTCTACTTCGACATATAAGTTGATGAGGTCTGGTTTTTGAGTTCGGGCTTTTGCAAGATTTGAGGAGCACGGATTTGATCTGAGAAATCCTCCGGGTTGGTGTAAAATCCCAACCCGGAGGATTTTTATTTTCAATAGGGTCCATCCGGAAACCCGGATAAGAGACTGGCAGTTTCCGGACCGAAACTTGATAGGGTCATAGCCGATCATGAGAAAAGGAAACATCTACTCGGACATCGCGGACCTGGCGCCCGGGGAAATTTTCGAAACCCTGGCCGAATCGGGTAAAATCAGGGTTGAAAGAATCATATCCGACTCTCATGCTTCGCCGGAAGGGTTCTGGTACGATCAAGATCAGAGCGAATTCGTACTGCTCCTGCAAGGCAGCGCTGCATTAAGATTTGAGGGAGATGGGGAGGTCCTCATTTTGGGACCCGGCGACTGGGTCTATATCCCCGCGCACGTGAGGCACCGGGTGGAATGGACCGACCCGAAGCAAAAGACTGTGTGGCTGGCGGTGTTTATTAACAGTCTGTTTCCGGAGGAGAAATTTTAAGTCTGATTGGTGGGGGAACGAATACCACCAGAAGCAGCATCGAAACGATCAGCGTCACGGCAATAGTGCTCAGACCTATATAAAGACTTCCAGTGGTTACCTTGATCCAGCCCACGAGGGTAGGGCTTACCACAGCACCCAGATATCCTATGGAGCTTATCAGGGCGATGCCGCCCGCCATGGCGCGTCCTTCCAGATATGCGCTCGGAATGGTCCAAAAAAGGCTCAAAATACT
>JBELAB010000059.1:0-10075 GCA_049509275.1 Syntrophobacteraceae bacterium
TGCCGTTCAGGCAGCCTGTGACCATTCCCGGCACAAGCGATCAGCTCATGATAGCCGACTATCAGGAGGACCTGATGCGAGTCGGGCAGGCAATCGCGATCGTCTATGGAAAACAGGGACGGCAATCTTCCTCCAGGTGGATTCTGGTCGACCGGCCTTATCACGGCAACAGAATCGAAAATTACCTGGTCCGGGTCAATCAAACCGATAAAGCAAGGTTTACCGGACTCCAGGTCAAAAAAGACCCCGGGATCTGGCTGGTGTGGGCCGGTTTTACACTGATGACCCTGGCCATAGGCCTTACGTTCTATTCGAGCCACAGGAAACTATGGGTCTGCATCGAACCCGATAAAAAGAGTGGGAAAACGATTGTTACCCTTGCCGGAAGAGCGAACCGCAACCCGCAGGCATTCGAAGAAAAGTTCGAGGCGTTGCGCGTGGGCCTCGAAAACCGGCTGAAAAATCCCCCTGCCTCCATGAGATAAGGGGGCACAAAAGAGATAAAAAGGGCGCCGAATGACCAGTTCTCTTCTGCTCAGCCTGACTACTTTCGCCTATCTTCTGTGTACGGTCCTGTACCTTGCCGGAACGATCTTTCGCTTCAAGCCTCTGCTTGGCGCAGGAGCGATTGCGGGCGCTGCGACCCTGCTGATGCAGACGGCGGGCATCGGGTTGCGCTGGGTGGAATCCTACCGGATGGGATATGGGCATGCGCCGCTTTCCAACATGTACGAATCGCTCGTTTTTGCATCCTGGGCTATAATGATTATCTACCTCGTATTCGAATGGCGCGTCAGGCAACGGACCCTTGGGGTCTTTCCGGCATTTTTTTCCTTTCTGGCAATGGCGTACGCCTCTTTTTCAAAAGACGTCGACTCAAAGATTCAGCCGCTCGTCCCCGCTCTTAAAAGCAACTGGCTCATTGCTCACGTAGTGGCCTGTTTTCTAGGCTACGCTGCATTTGCGGTATCCTTCGGGGTTAGTTTGCTCTACCTGGCAAGGAATAGATTTCCCGAAAATCCGAATCCGCACGGCGGCTTTGTTGCTTTTTTGCCAGGTGCTTCCCAGCTTGAGCGGTTTAATTATCAACTGGTGCTGTTCGGGTTCTTGTGGCTTTCAGTCGGAATAATAACGGGGTCCGTCTGGGCCAATTCGGCCTGGGGCGCCTACTGGAGCTGGGACCCCAAGGAAACCTGGTCCCTGATAACCTGGTTCATATACGCCGCCCTGCTCCACGCCCGCAATCTGAAGGGCTGGAAGGGAGAAAGGGTGGCATGGCTGTCAGTGATCGGTTTTGGTTGTGTTCTATTTACATATTTTGGTGTAAACTTTCTATTGAGCGGGTTGCATAGCTACGCAAGATAATAAATTTTGGAGGAGAACTCATGTTAGCTGGATGGGAATGGGGTGCGCTGTTACTAATTGTGGCAATTGTGATGGGCGGCAAAAAGCTGCCCGAACTTGGAAGCGGCCTGGGGAAGGGAATCAGCGAATTTAAAAAAGCCATAGGCGGCGACAAACCGGAAGAAGAGCAGAAGCAGATCAAGGAAGGCGAAACCAAATCGGCAGATGCAAAGCCGGGTGAGCCTAAATAAGGGATCTCGGGTTCGAGGAAGCATTCAGGGAGTAGTACATGTTTGGAATAGGTTTTGAGCACCTCCTTGTGATTATGGTTGTCATCCTTTTGGTGGTCGGGCCCGACAAGCTGCCCGGTGTGGCGAGAGCTCTTGGACGCGGGTACGCCGAGTTCAAACGAACGATGGACGAGTTGAAGAATACGATGGACCAGGACGACACGGTCCGCGGACTAAGAGAGGAATTCCGCTCAGCCCAGCGGGAGGTGATTCTGAAAAAACTTTCGGCTCAAAACCTCTTCATGGATCAGGGGACCGCAATCAAAGCCCAGGTCTATGATGAACCAAAGAAAGCATTCGAAGACGCCATGGCTGGAGGAAGCCCAACGCAAGCCCCCGCAACTGATCCCGGTGAGGAAGAATCTGCAGCCGCCGAAACCTCGCCGCCCAAGGCCGGCGAAATCAAACCGGAAAATTCATAAGTCTTATACGACCTATAGGACTTATTCCCTGTTAATTGGAATAGCTGAATGCCGGACGAACAAAGCAAGATGCCCCTGTTTCAGCATCTGGAGGAACTGCGAACCAGGGTATTGATTTCCTGCCTGGCCGTAGGGGCAGGGTTTGTCCTCTGCTATTTCTTCAGCGCCAGGATCTTTGAGATCCTTATGATGCCCTGGATCAAAGCAATGCCTCCAGGGCAGCCTGCCAAGCTCATCTACACAGCGCCCCATGAGGCTTTTTTCGTCTATATGAAGGTGTCCTTTATCGCGGGGACAATTCTTGCCGCTCCGATAATTCTGTGGCAAATATGGAAATTTGTAGCTCCCGGCCTTTATGAAAACGAAAAGAGGTACATGCTGCCGGTTATTTTATTTTCCAGCTCCTGTTTTGTTTCCGGCGTTCTGTTTGGTTATTTCGTGGTCATCCCGGTAGCGTTTAAATTCTTTGCCTCCTTCTCATCCGAATACATAACCCCCATGTTGCGCACCACGGAGTATTTGTCGTTTGCCAATAAAATGCTTTTGTGCTTCGGTATTGCATTTCAACTGCCCGTATTCGCCTTCTTTCTTGCGAAGATGGGCGTGCTCAGCGCGGACTTTTTGAAACGCAAGCGCAAGTGGGCGATAGTACTGATTTTTATTTCCGCTGCGGTGCTTACCCCCAGCCCCGACGTCGTATCTCAGCTCTTAATGGCGATGCCTCTGCTGATTCTTTATGAGGCGAGCGTGTGGATCGTCCATTTCTTCGGGGGAAAACCATTTAAAGCGGCTAAAGAAGCGGGTGAGTAAATGTCCATCCCTGGAGCCGATCCGATTGTGGTAATCGCCACAAAAAACAGAGGAAAATCTGCGGAGATTAAAGGCATGCTCAGGGATCTCCCGGTTCTGCTCAAGGACTTGAACGATTTCGGCCCGCTTGCCGAGCCGGTCGAAGACGGTGCGACCTTCGAAGAAAACGCCTACAAGAAAGCGGGCTTTACGGCCAGGGTCCTCGGTCTGCCGGCCCTTGCCGACGATTCCGGGCTCCAGGTGCAGGCGCTGGCAGGCGCCCCCGGTATCCATTCCGCCCGTTATGCGGGGCCCGGGGCAACCGATTCAGACAATAACGCAAAACTTTTGAAAGCTCTCTCCGGCAAAACGAACCGCAAAGCCCGGTTTTGCTGCGTATTGTCCCTGGCTGTGCCTTCAGGCGCCGCCCTCACCTATGAAGCGTTCTGTGAAGGGCTGATTCTGGACTCGGTGCGGGGCGATAATGGATTTGGCTACGATCCGCTTTTCCTCTATCCTCCGATGGGTAAGACTTTCGCCGAAATGAGCGCGGAGCAGAAGTTGAGCGTCTCCCATAGAGGGCTCGCGCTGCGCGAACTTCAAAACGAGTTCGAAAAGGTCCTCCGATGGCTCCAGCACAGACAGGCCGAAGAGGAGATGCGGCGAAGCGCCCAAGGGATGTGCTGCGATAAGTGAATGGCGGATCATGCCCAATCAACGGTCGAAAGCCCGGGCACTCTCCCGAATTCGTTCAGATTATTTGTGACCAGAGTCAGCGACAGGCTTCGTGCATGAGCAGCAATGAGCAGGTCCATTGCTCCAATCAAATTGCCGCTCCTCTCAAGATGCGCTCTGATCTCGCCATAGTGGGAAGCTGCTTGCTCATTGAAAGGGCAAATTTCAAACGAGGCTAAAAATTTTACCAGCGTCTGCCGATTCTTTTTCGGATTTCTGCTTTTCGAAGCCCCGTACTCCAACTCACAAACGGTGATCGCAGAGATTGCAAGGTCGGGAGGACTGAACTCCTTCACCTTTTGGATGACTTCGGCGGGTTGTTTTCTTTTCGCCGGAGGGGAGTCACTGTTGCTGCAACCCATGCCAGTTTATATAAAGGGTTTTCATCCGCTGGTACCGTTCGTATCCAAGCAGTTTTCTCACTTCCAGCGAGTAGCTGAACCGGGTTGCGGCCAGAACAGTGCGGGTGTTTTCCAGTTTTGTCATCTTGGTGATTGCGGATGTTTCGTTCAGGTGTTCCTGATCGACTGCTTTTAAGAGTTCGGATTTCTCCTCTTCCATTTGCGTTTTAAGTTCGGCAAGCCTGTTGCGGTTGAAATCGAAGAGCTTGTCCAACTCGTCTTTCTCCTTATCGGTAATATTCAACTGATCCGCAAAATAGGGCAGATGCCACCACCTTCCAGGGGGAATCTCCTTTGCCCGGCAAATCGCCGGAGAAAGAAGAAGCACAATCACGGCCAGTATTGCCAATGACTTGTTAAGCATTTCGTGATCCGCCGTCATGGGCCGCACTATCGTCATTCATCGCGCCGGGAGTCTGGATGTCCCTTTCGTCATCACCGGGGTCACCGATACCCACATAGAAGCCGGGCAAAGGGTTTTCCACGAGTTTTTCAATTTCGGTCATGAACTTTTCGTCCTGGAGCATCTCCCGGTAAACCACATCCTGTGTATACAGCCTGTCCCTTTTGAGCGTCATGGGGCTTAGAAGGAGGGCAAGGATCAAAGCGAAAGCCATGCCCATACCGAATGCGGGACGGATTCGCCACACCGGCCTCAATGCGCCGGCGCCCTTTTCCAGGACCCTCGGCTTCCTGAAGTCTAGAGGCGCCTCGCTGCGTGAAATGTGTCCGAACCGCGCAAGCCTGCCTTGAAGCGCTTCCTTTTGAGCGCGGCAGTCGGGGCACTCTAACAGATGGCGGCGCAGTGCTCCATCCAGGTCTCTTTCGTCTGTCACAGCCTCGATAATCTGTTTTTTATCAAGATGGCTGATTTTTTTCACCTGGCCGTTCTCCTTGTAAAAAATCGCTCAGGGCCGCATCCTCTTTGAATTTTGAGATCGCGCGGTAGAGGTGCGTCTTGACCGCGCTCTCGCTCCTTTTTAGTGCCTGAGCTATTTCCCTGAGATTGAGATCATCGACGAACCTCAGGAAAAAGACCTCTCTTTCCATCCGGGAAAACCGCTTCGACAACTGGTTGACGTGCGACCAGAATTCCTTTCGAAGCACCGTGTCAAGCGCTCCCGGATTGCGGTGCGGCTCAACGTCCGCCACATCGATATCCCCCCGGTACTCGGTGACTCCAAAAAAAGCCAGAAACTTGTTTTTCCGGCGAAAGTCGTGCACCCGGTTTAGCGCTATTTTGTAAAGCCACGGCCGGAACCTGTCCGAATCCTTGAGCTGTGGCAGGTATTTGAACGCGGCCATGAAGATATCCTGCACCAGGTCCTCGGAATCGGCCTTGGACCTGATGCGAAAAAACACCAAGCGGAAAATCTCGTCCTGATGGAGTACGATTATCTCGTTGAAGGCATTCCTGTCTCCTCCCCTGGCCTGTTCTACAAGCACCGAAACTTGAGCTGCCTGCGTGGAGGAGACTCCTGGTTCAAGATCTTCCGTAGTATTCATCCTGAATAGAACACATCCTGTCGCCTATGAGATCTTCTTTCCCTTGTATTCTATTCATTATGATCTACCTTCAAGACTTATCAAACAGCCAAATTAAGGTAATCGACTTTCCATGTTCATTTAAGATAACGAACGAGACACGGAATTAGTTTACAAATCACTGTTTTTTATTCGAAACGGTAGATGGGCCAACAGATGAACACCTGGGGTCCGGCTTTTTGCCCCGAAGGGTTTGCATAATACAGCCGGGTATATCCGGTCTTTGTTGTGGAAGGTATAGGGCTTATCGTGCAGCAATGAAGACGTCGCCATCACGGTAAACCCACCTCCGGTGTCAGGCGCCCCGTTAAAGGTTCAGCCTGCACCGTAGACATGATGGCTTCAGGTAGATTGACTATCCAGCAGGCTGTAGCGGCTGCCGGATCACACATCCGTTGCCCGTCCGCGTACCGCTTACTCGTAGACCTTTTCCTCATCGTCGGTGGCGCACTGGGCGTCCATCTCGTGGTCGCGGCGGGCGCCGGTGGCCTTGATCTGGGCGTATTCGCCGTACCACTCGTGGGCGGTTATCATGCTCATGACCTCGTTGGTGCCGGTCCAGATGCTGGCCAGTTGCAGATCGCGCAAGATGCGCTCCACCGGGAAGACGTTGGTGTAGCCTATGCCGCCCATCACCTGCATGGCGTGGCGGGTGGCCTGCTGGCAGGACTCGGTGACGAACTTCTTGGTCTGGCTCACCAGCCGGCGCAGGCGGTTCATAGGGATGCCCGCGTCCACTGCCCTGGCCGTGGCATAGACCATGGCCTGGCCGGCGTCCAGCAGGGTTGCGGCCTGGGCCACCTGGAAGCTGACGCCTTGGAACTGGTTGATGGGCTGGCCGAAGGCCTTGCGCCGGGTGGTGTAGCCGGTGGCCACCTCAAGGGCGGGGCGTGCCGCGCCGATGGTCATGGCCGCTGTGCCCAGGCGCTCGGGGATCATCATGGTGTTGAAGACATCCAGTGCGCCGTTCAAGCGGCCCACGATGTTGGCCTTGGGCGCCCGGGCCTCGCGGAAGACAACGCGCCCGGCCCCGCCGCCCCGGCAGCCCATGAGGCCGTAGAGGTATTCCACGGTGACGCCCGGGCCCTTGTCCACGATGAAGCAGGTAAGCCCCTGGTGGGGTTTGGCCTGCGGGTCGGTGCGGGCGTAGACCAGGAAGTAGTCGGCGGCCTCGGCGCCCACGATGAAGCGCTTCTGGCCGGTCAGCAGATAGTCGTCGCCGTCGGCTACGGCCTGGGTGGTGGTGCCGAAAAAGTCGCTGCCGCCCCGGGGCTCGGTCAGGCACTCGGCGGCGAAGATCTTGCCGGCCAGGAGCGGTTTGACGTAACGCTCCTTCTGCTCGTTGGTGCCGTGCAGGACGATGGCGTCGCAGACCAGCTCCGCGCCCACGCCGAAGACGCAGGCGAAGATGTAGCCCAGCACGCCCACCTCCTCCATGACCATGCAGGTGCTAACCCAGTCCATGGAGCGCCCGCCCCACTGTTCGGGATAGCGGCAACCCATGAGGTTGCGGCGGCCGGCCTCGGCCAGGAACTCCTTGGGGAACTGGAGCTTGTCCTGGTCCATATCCAGGATCATCTGGCGGGGGACCCACTTGACCAGTTCGCGCACCTCGTCGCACAGCTTGATCTGTTCCTTGCTCAGCAGAAAGTCGAACATAACATCTCCTCGCGCAGCTTGTACTTCATGACTTTGCCCGTGGGAGTGCGGGGCAACGCTTCCACCATTTTGAACTCTCGGGGTATCTTGTATTTGGCCAGGCGGGCCGCCAGGTGCTCCTTGAGCGATTCTTCGCTGAGGCTGGCGTCCTTGACCGGCACAACCAGGGCCACCACGGTCTGGCCCCACTCGGGATGCGGCTTGCCGATCACCGCCGCCTCTGTCACCTGGGGGTGAGAGGCCAGGGCGTCCTCTACCTCCCTGGAATAGACGTTCTCGCCGCCGGTGATGATCATATCTTTGGTGCGGTCTACGATGTAGAGATAGCCGGCCTCGTCCACTCTGGCCACGTCGCCGGTCTTGTACCAGCCGTCGCTGAAGGCGTCTTGGGTGGCGGCCTCGTCCTTGAAGTAGCCCTTCATCATGCTGTCTGCCTTGAGCCAGATTTCCCCGGCCTCGCCCGGGCCGGCCTGAAAGCCGTCGCCCTTGACCACCCGGATGTCCGCTCCGGGCAGGGCGGTGCGGCCGATGGAACCGGCGCGCTCGATCTGCTCTTCCGGGAAAAGGGTGGCGCCGGTGGGGCCGGACTCGGTCATGCCGTAAACCTGGTAGAACCTGTCGCTCTTGTAGGCGGCTATGAGCTGCCGGGCCACGTCAGCGGCAATGGGTCCGCCGCCGTATATCCAGCAGCGCATGGAGGAGAGATCGAAGTCGGCGAAAGTGGGGACCATCTGCAAGGGCGCCAGATAGGAGATGGGCGGGCCAAAGTAGACGGTGCATCTCTCGTCCTGCACGGCGTGCAGTAAGTGCAACGGATGGTACTCGCGCAGGAGCACGGTGGTCGCGCCCATGTAGAGCGCACCCATGAACCAGTTGTTAAGCGGTGAAGAGTGCCAGATGGGCATGGCCATGAGCAGGCGGTCGTGCTGGTCCATCTTCATGGCCATGGCCCCGGTGATGCCGGCCATGACCACATTCTGGTGGGTGTGCAGGCAGCCCTTGGGCTTGCCGGTGGTGCCGGAGGTATAGAGGATCTCGGCCAGATCATGGTCCTCCGGCGGCTCCGGCCGGGGCTGTGGTGCGTCGGCCAGGAGGGCGTCGAAGTGAGGGACCCCTGCTACGGCGGTGTCCAGGCTGGCCTTCTTGCACGCATGGGCCAGCTTCTCGGCCACCGGGGCCAACGCGCCGTCGTAGAGGCAGACCTTGGCCTCGCTGTGGTCCAGGATATAGTCCACCTCGGGGGCCATGAGCTTGTGGTTGATGGGCACCACCGCTGCGCCGCACAGTTGCCCTCCGAAGAAGGCATAGACGAAGGCCGGGGTATTCAAGCTCATGACGGCCACCTTGTCGCCCTTGGCTACGCCCCAGGACTGCAAGAGCCCAGCGGCGCGGGCGGCGGCTTGGGCCACCTGGGCGTAGGTGATGCCCCGGCCTCCCTGGCGCAGGCAGTCACGGTCGGCGAATTTGTGGGCGTTGCGCTGAAGCAGATCCACCAGGTTCATGATTCACTCTCCCTCTCCTTGCCGCTTTTCTTGTCGGTCACGGCCCGGCGTTCGTCCCGTTGACGTTAACGTTATTAATATGTGCCGGGGCCCATGGTGTCAAAACTTTTTTACAACGGGTGGAGGCCGGGCGATGTGGGGCGGACGAGATGTTCTTTCCCGATCTCGGCAGTGTCCGTCCGGAAACACCGATGAAAATTCCACGCCCCGCGAAGTTTCTGTTCCGATTTCCTGGCATTAAAGGTATTTTCTTCGTGGCAGGCAAATCGGGATGCTCCCCCCTTCTTAAAGGGGGGCCGGGGCGGAAAACCTCAAGAACCATTCGTGCGGAAAGTCTAAGATGAGCGCCGCGTATATCGAAGCATATCGGAGCGGACGGCTTGAGGAAGCACTGAGGCGCGCCTCCCTGTGGATGAAGAGGTGCACCCTGTGTCCGCGCATGTGCAGGGTGGATAGGATGGCCGGCGAGACAGGCTTTTGCAGGACGGGCAAACTTGCAGTGGTGGCCAGCTACGGGCCCCATTACGGCGAGGAACGGCCCCTTGTGGGCAGCAGTGGTTCAGGGACCATTTTTTTCTCGCACTGCAACCTTTTCTGTGATTTTTGCCAGAACTTCGACATAAGCCACGGCGGAGAGGGAAAGCCGGTTGGTCCGGAGGATCTGGCCGAAATCATGCTCAATCTTCAAAAAAATGGCTGCCACAACATAAATTTTGTCACACCGTCGCATGTGATTCAACCGATTCTCGAGGCGCTTCCCATGGCTGTCGAAAAGGGGCTGCACGTACCGCTTGTCTATAATTGCGGTGGATATGAGCGGGTTTCGGCGTTAAGGCTTTTGGACGGAATTGTCGATATTTATATGCCGGATTTCAAATTCTGGGACCCCGGGGCAGCGCGGGAGCTATGTAACGCACCGGACTACCCCGAGCGGGCGCGTGAAGCCATTCGGGAGATGCACAGGCAGGTGGGTGACCTGGTTTTGGATGGGCGAGGGCTGGCTCAAAGGGGCCTGCTGGTGAGGCATCTCGTAATGCCGAACGGTCTCTCCGGAACGGCTGAAATTGCCGATTTCATAGCCACACGAATCTCGGCTAAGACCTACATCAACATTATGGACCAGTACCATCCCTGCGGGAAGGCTCTTGCGAACGGCACGATAAACCGCCGAATCACTTCAGCGGAGTTCAGGCAGGCGCTGGATGCGGCCTCAAAAGCGGGCCTCACTCGCCTGGACGACCGTTACAGGCATTGGATATCAGTGGAGTTATAGTCGAAAGGAATGGATTAATTAAATTAGCATATGGCGCTCGGGAGCAAAATCCCATATCATACACATTACGTAAAGGTCCTCCAGGCTCCGCCAAGTGCACCGTGTGCGCGGCTCC